>JBKDPX010000340.1:0-3601 GCA_046342165.1 Phycisphaerales bacterium
TGTCACGACAGGAGTGCGGTTGTTTCGGCGATCCCGAATCGGCGATTGAAGCACTGCACCGCTTGACCGGCCGCGCCTTTGACGAGGTTGTCGATCGCGCTCACCATGATGAGATGGTTGTATGTTTCATCGACGGCCCACCCGATGTCGCAGAAGTTCGTGTGACGAACATCGGCGACCGCGGGCCATACGTGTTCTCCGCACAGGCGCACGAATGTCTCGTTGGCGTAGGCGGTACGGAGCGTTTCGGAAACTCGCGCCATGTTCCAGCCGGAAGCGAGATCGACGTGGATCGTGGAGAGAATGCCACGCTCGAATGCGGCGAGGTGGGGAGTGAAAAGCGTCGGAGTCCCGACGTGGGTATCGATTTCCGGATTGTGCCTGTGCTTCAGCACGTTGTAGGGTTGAAGACTGACTTCGCAAAACAGCGATTTTTGACTGAGTGTTCGTCCTGCGCCGCTGACACCGCTTGCGGAATCGATGATCGGTCGGATCTTGCGTCCGTTCGCGTCTGACGCGAGCGCGCCGGCTCGAACCAACGGAATCAGCGGCAGAATGGCGGATGTCGGATAGCAACCGGGTACGGCGATGAGATCCGCCGTGGCGATGTGATCTCGATTGAGTTCGACGAGGCCGTAGACGGCTCTCCGCAGTGTCGTGATGTCGTGATGCTCGAAGTTGTAGTACTTCGGATAGATCCGTTCGTCTTGGAACCGAAAGCCGCCCGAGAGGTCAAGCACGGTGAGACCGGCGTTCAGCAGAGCAGGCGCCAGTTCAACGCTCGCCTCGTGGGGTGTCGCGAGAAAGACGGCCTTGGCGCCCGATGCGACAACCGCGTCGATTGAAGTCGGAAGCACCGGCAACGGGAGTCGGTTTCTGAAACGGGGCCAGGAGTCCGCAAAGGTCTGCGTGGCGCCCTCGCGCTTCGCGGATCCGAACAGTCCGACGATCTCGACGTTCGGATGGACAAGCAGGCGCTCGACAAGCTCGGCGCCGCTGTAGCCTCCGGCGCCGATGACGGCGACGCGGATGTTGGCGGAAGTGGAATGAGTGTTGGTCATGTGTTCAACGAGCCATGGATTCAAATGTGCGAACCAAGCGGGTGGCTTTGTTGGGCGAAGCGGTGGCGATGAAAATAGTATCGTCTCCCGCGACGGTTCCGATCACGTCACGGACATTCGCACGATCGACTTCCAGTGCCAGCGGGGCCGCTTGGCCGGGGCCTGTCCGAATGACGACCATGTTCCCGGCACGCTTGACGGTGCGACCAAAGGAGTTGAGAGCGCGCCGCAGTTCGTGACTGGGTTGTTCGCGTGACTCGGTCGCCGCGCCACGAGGAAGCTCGTATCCGTCAGGTCCCTTCAGCACGCCCAGTTCACGAAGATCACGAGAGAGGGTCGCCTGCGTCGAATCGATCGACGCGCGCGCGAGCATTTCGAGCAGTTCGCGCTGATTGCGCGGTCGCTGGCGTTCAAGAATGTCTTTGATGATGGAGAGTCTGCGGTTCTTATCGTTCACGCAAGATTATGCATCGCATGAATAAAACAGTCAAGCTTGTGCGCTAAAAACAGAGGGGTCCCCGCATGTGCGAGGACCCCGATGAGATTCTGTTCGACAGGATCAGGCTTTGGGAGCCTGACGCTGGCCGACTGTGATTTCGCCGTGGCGCTCTTCGTACTGACGGACGACCTGGCTCAGGCTGATGGCAAGACGCTTGGCGCCCGCCCAATTCATGACGACGCGGCTTCCGACGTGGAAGACGAGCGTGGGCTGTCCGTCACCCGCGGGCATCGGAAGGTTCATGCCGAAGTCCAGGACGACTTCGTCCTGCGTGGTCGAAGTGCGAATCGTGTTCGCATAGGTGTTCGACATCTTCGACTCGTCGATGCGGAGTTGGATCTGCTGATTCTGATTCTCGGACATCTTCATCTTCCTTCCGGCATGACGGACTCACCGCCACACCTCTTGCAATTTGAACCGGATGTCAAGACCCGCTGACGCCATGCCGGCAAGTCTCAACCTCCTTCACAGGGGCTGAAGTGTAGGATCTGCCGCTTGCCGCTTCCAGAACGCGACGATCTCCCCTTTCGGCCTCCTTATCGGGGTCGAAGTTCTCGCTTTCGGTTCCCATCGTCGCCAGTTACCATGCGAGTATGTACGAAACGGATCGAAACACCCTGCGAATTCCGCTCGCGCCTTCGATCGA
Organism: Phycisphaerales bacterium; assembly: GCA_046342165.1. Classification (GTDB taxonomy): domain Bacteria; phylum Planctomycetota; class Phycisphaerae; order Phycisphaerales; family UBA1924; genus JBEIUO01. The sequence goes on from JBKDPX010000340.1 coordinate 2,207, forward strand.
GGTTTTGGTCGGTCGATGGGTCGATGTCCTTCGGGACGGAGGTTCATTTCGACCGGCCGCGACGGAAGCGCAGACCATCTCGGTCTGGATTTCCAACCACGCCGACACCTTGAGTGAATGGTGTCGGCAGCATTTCATTCGCGATTTTCGCCAAGTATCGGGAATCGTCTCGCATGGAGCCGATCTTGAGCGTCGCATGGGACTGCTGGAGCGATTTGAATCGGTGCTCGAAGGTTCGGCACATCGCGCCGCGGCATCGCGTCGGCATGTCGCGCGAAGCGAGCACGAAGCTCTTCTTTCCTTGGTTCGACAGTTCATCGCGCACCGTGACGGTCTCAGCATCGTTGTAAGCGAACATGTGAGTGAGCGGCAAGTCGAGCAGCGGAGTCGTGCAACCATGACACAGGCTCTGGCGAGCGCGTCCATCGCCGCTCGCGGATTTGCTTCGGACCGATCCGGATGGGAAGCGCTGCACATGTGCGTCGAGAAGTTCCTCGCGGCGGCGCGGCTCGCGGGTGATTCCGATTCATGCGCCGCGTTTGCTCGATTGGCCGATTCTCTTCTGCGTTGCCGCGCGGTCGCGAGGCTTCACGAAGACCTTCATGTCGATGGAGACGGCTCGGAGGGGATCGGTGCGCTTCGGGCAGCGGTGAACAAGATCTTGGAGATGCGTTTCAGCGACATTGAAGAAGCGTTGAAACATTCGCGAATCAGCGGGGTGAATTCGTGAAGAGAAACCGATGCGTCATCGACCTCGGCAGCAACAGCGTTCGTTTGCGCATTGCGCGTCAGACCGCGAGCGGCGGATTCGAAACCGTGGCGGAAGAGCGGGAAATGGTTCGTTTGGGCGGGAACATTGTCTCCACCGGCAGCATTGATCCACGGGCTGTCTCCGACACACTCGGCGTCATGAGACGATTCCGATCCCTTCTGGCGCGACACCGCATCCAGAAGGTGCTCGTTTTCGCTACCGCCGCGATCAGGGACGCTTCTAACGGCGCCGATGTCGCTCTGGCAATCCAAGATGTTCTCGGTGTTCCGGTTCGCGTCCTTTCAACGCGGGAGGAGGGGGAATTCCTGCTTCGTGGCGCGCGGCGTCGATATGCGCTTGATCGCGTTCACGGGGTCATCGCCGATCTTGGCGGCGGAAGTCTGCAGGTTGTAAGAATCATGCGAGGGTTCGCCGTTGAGAATGTGAGTTTGCCGATCGGCGCGCTTCGAATGACCGGGCGTTTCGGAACAGGGAAGTTCTCCGTCTCCGGATACGAGAGAATGTCGGCATGGGTGAGGACACAACTCCGCGGCACACTTCGATCAACAATGCCGCGTTGTGAGTTTCTTGCCGGAGCCGGTGGCGGATTCGCATCTTCGGAGTCCATGGCGCAGGCTGTGGGG
>JBKDPX010000341.1:0-5704 GCA_046342165.1 Phycisphaerales bacterium
GGCGAGCATGAGCATGAATATGACGAGTGCGAGCGCTGCGATCCATGCGCCGCGCGTACCTGTCGCGAATATTCCCGCGAGCACAGCGCTTACACCCAGCAAACCAAGACCGCGGCGCCAACCGGAACCGAAGATCGCGCATGGGAGAAACATACCCAACGCACCGACCAATACCGTTCCACCCATGACCGGATGATGCCACCATCCGCTGATTCTCGTGTGCTCGAGCGGATTGTGCGGATGCGGCCACACGAGCGCATCGATGCCGTACCTCAAGCCGATCGCTTCCAAGCCCTGCGCGACCAAGCCGAGCGTCACACTGACGAACAATGCGGCGACAAGCCATGCGCGCCGATGCATCACCGAGGTGACCGCCAACACGGACCACAGCCATCTGGAATTGCCCACCTCTCGAACACCGGACGCAGCGTCGGAAGACCACGCGATGGTGATGAATCCCCATGCCATCAGGCCGAAAATCAGCCACACGAAACGAGATTGGAAGATCTCACGCACGAGCGATCCCGTAGCGTGAATCCTGATGATCATCACCAGGAAGAGCGGGATACCGAAACACTCAACTGTCGCGATGGGACCGGCGGCTCCCAACATGTACAACATCGCCGCACACAGGTGCACGGGCCAACCGAAACGCTGCCCCCACTGCGTGAATTGCGCTTGATAGGCGTCCGCAAGCGACGGTCCGCCGAGCCGAAGGTCTTGTCTTGCGCCTGGAAGTTCCAACGTTGAATCGCTCCGATCTGTCCAGAGCGTATCAGACTTTCAATCGTTGATCCGTCCGCTCGTACCCGTGATCCGCTACCGTTTCGGCATGTTCTTCGATCCAAACCGCCCGACTTGGTGGATCATCCTCATCGCCGCAGCGCTTGGAATCCTTGCGATTCTCGGTGCGATTCGCGCGATGTTCACAGATCGGGCAAACGGTCGCGCCCGCTGTCCGCATTGCCGCTACGACCTTTCCGGCAACACAGGTGACCGTTGCACCGAATGCGGATTCCGGTGGAAGAATCAAGCCGAGCTGTATGCGACACATCGGCATCCCTGGATCGCCGCGGCATGGCTACTGCTCGCGGTTCCGGGACTCTTCCTGATCACGCTTCAATTCAGGGAGCCGCTGCGCCGAGTTTGGTACGCACTGCCGCCCCGATGGCTTACGCAGTTCACCATGAGTTCCGGGGATGTCCGGGTCGTCGCCTTGCGCCAGCGCGATCCGTTGGCATACACCTCCAAAATCGAAGTGCGATACAAGAACCAAGTGTTCTTTGAATGGGAGGACGGGCGCGTCGATGTCGGATTCGATCACGCATCGAATCGATACAAGCGAGTCTTCACCGACCTCAATCGCGACGGGATCGAAGAACTGTTTGTGTACGGTTACTCCGGAGGGGCGCATTGCTGCTGGACATATGCGATCATCGAAATCACCGATCCGCCGCGGATCGTCGCGCATTTCAGCGCGACATCCGGTATCGCCGCTGTCGAGAGAGAGGGCGACGAAGCGCTGTTCAACATTCCGGATACGGCATTCGACTACTGGCGTGCGAGTTTCGTCGATTCTCCGCGGATCCCCGTGATGTATCGACTGATCAACGGACATCTTGAAATCGCGATCGATGCGATGTTGACGCCGCGACCTTCACCGGATGACGCGCAGTGGCTGAAGTCCGCGACAGAGTTTCGTACAGCCAAAGCGCCGGATCCGCGCATGTGGGAAATGATGTTGCTGCTCGCTTACGGCGGCCACGAAGATCTGTGCTGGCGTTTTCTCGACGATTCATGGCCCGCAGGTGTGGACGGCAAGGAAGATTTCATTCGTGAGTTCAACGATATCTTGAAGACCGATTCATCATGGCGAAACTTCTCGGCCGCACTCAAGGCGCATCGCGAACACACGACACAGCCGCCGGCGATCATGCCTTTACCCATGTGAACGACGATCGCCTTGATCGGCGACCACTAAAATAAAACAAAGTCTAATGCTATCGATCGAGCGGGGAAGTTTCCCGTTCGACCGCTCTTTTCACGCATTGAACATGACAAGATCGCTGGACCCGCCGACGCGAATGTCTAGTCTCATGCATCGTGCGTCGGAGAAGTCATCCGGTTCAACGCGCGAAGCGTTTGGAGCGCAAGCGAAGCACATCGCTTCGTGAGCGGAAAGGGGATACATATGAAGTTTCGTCTCGCTAGTGTCGCCGCGGTTTCATTGGTCGCAGCCTCGGGTGCGCAAGCCATCGTGATCTTGAACAACGGCGATCAGATCAATCTCGCGGCGCTCCTCGAAAACGGCAGCGACCGCAAGTTCCGCGTCGGGGACAAGATCTTCGACGTCGAATCCTTCACATCGAATCAGTTCACGCCGAGCCAGGTCACCGTTGTCGGGTTCCATCATCCGTCCAACGACAATGAGTACGGCTTCGATCTCACGGGCGGCTTCGGAGATACCAGCCCCGGCGATGAAGTGATCCACGAGTTCAACTTCCACTACACCGTGACGATCGCGCCGGAATTCGCCGACCGCGGCTATCGCATCACGGACAACCATCTCATCTTCAACGGCAACGCCTCCGGTGCTCCGGGTTCTTACGCCCGTATCGATGAAACCGTCATCGATCCGCTCACGGGACACCCGATCGGGTTCAAGAACGTGTATGACATCGTCAGACTCGACGCGCCCAACGACACCCGCTATTTCGACGAGATTCAGTGGCCGCTTCCGGGCTATACATCACTCGAACTCAACAAGAACGTCAAGTTCCTCGCTCTTTCGGAGGGAAGCACCTCATCGTGCTCCTGGATCCGCCAGAGCTTCAGCCAAGTTCCGACTCCCGGTGCTCTGAGCCTGCTCGCTCTCGGCGGCATCGTCAGCGCGAATCGTCGACGCAAGTAAGGTCGCGACATTCGCCCGACGCCGCTCATGGGGCGTGCTTCGCACAGAAGCACGCTCCTTTCCCGTTTTTTGGGGGTCCGAAAGTCGTTAGCCGCCGTCAGAACGCGCCTTTTTCCACCGTTTCTCTGATGACGCCGAACGCGGTTATCGGATTGCGCCGATGAAACCACAGCCGCAACAGGCACACGGAATCACGGATGAAAGGCGTCATCTTCACCGAGTTTGCTGAAATGGCGGAAGCCCGATACGGGCTCGACGCTGTCGATCGCATGTTCGAGGTCGCCAAGCCCGTCGCCGCGGGCGTGTACGCGGCGACTGGAACCTATCCCGCAGCGGAACTCTTCGCCCTCGTCGGAGCATTGTCGACGGTCGTCTCGGTCCCGGTGCCACGACTCGTGCATGCCTTCGGCGGACATCTTTTCGGCGCTCTCGCGCGCATGCATCCCGAGTACATCCGCCGCGCCCGTGATTGTTTTGATTTCTTGGAATCGATCGACTCTCACATCCACGTCGAAGTCCGCAAACTCCACCCCGATGCTGAACTCCCCCGCTTCTCCTCACGCGTCAGCGCCGATCGCATGACGATGGAACTCGAGTATCGTTCGCCGCGGCGACTCGACGATCTTGCGCAAGGATTGATCGAAGCCTCGCTCGTCCACTTTCGGGAAGACGCTTCGGTGACACGAGCCGCCTTGGCAGACAACGAACCCGGAAGTTTGTTCACGATTCGAAAGACGCACCCGGGAGGATGCTCATGAGCGATCCCCGGGACACCGTCTCGCGCGCGGCGTTTGAGCGCGAGCGAGCCTCTCGCAAGGAGGCGGAGCGTCTGCTCGAAGCCAAGGCACGCGAACTTTGGGAGCGCAACGAAGAGCTTCGACGTTTGAATTCAACACTCGATGAACTCGTCAACGAGCGAACGAGGGAGTTATTGGCTGCGAAGGAAGATGCACTCGCGGCCAGCCGCGCCAAGAGCGACTTTCTCGCGAACGTCAGCCACGAGATCCGCACGCCGCTCACGGCCATACTCGGATTCGTCGACTTGCTCGCCACGGACCCCGAATGTGATGCGGATCCGAAGTTGCGACTGGAGCATCTCGCGACGATCAGGCGCAACGGACGTCATTTGCTTTCATTGATCAACGACATCCTCGAACTGGCACGAGCGGACAATCACACAGAGAAGATTCGTCCGGAACCCGCCTCCATCCAAACGGCGGTGCGCGACATCATCGAACTCATGTCCCCGCAAGCCTCGGCGAAAGGGCTCTTTCTTCACGCATGGTTTGAAAGGGTGCCCGAGCTCGTGAACACGGATTTGGGTCGCGTCCGGCAGATCCTGACCAATCTCATCGGCAACGCCGTCAAATTCACGGATCACGGTCATGTGAACGTACGAGCCGCGTACAACGCGGAGGCTTCTCGACTCCGATTCGATATCATCGACACGGGAATCGGCATGAACGCGGAGCAACGACTGCGTGTCTTCAATCCGTTCGAGCAAGCCGATACCGAGATCGCTCGCAAGTTCGGAGGAACGGGTCTTGGATTGCACATCAGTCGCAAACTCGCGCGACTGCTGGGCGGAGACATCACCGTCAGTTCAACAAGCGGCGAAGGAAGCACCTTCACGTTCGAATTGCCTGTCACCATCGCATGCGCGACTCCGAACGCGGTCATCGCCGCGCGCACGCCGTGTTCTTCTCTGAACGACATTCGCATCCTCTTCGCGGATGACGCCGAGGATACAAGACGTCTCGTGAAACATCATCTCGTCAAGGCGGGTGCGACGGTCACATGCGTGAAGGGCGGACTTGAAGCACTGGACGCGCTCAGTGACGAGCGCTCAGGCGCGGCATTATTGAAATGTCCATCGCCGTTTGATGTGTTCATCACCGATGTTCAGATGCCGGAAATGGACGGATATTCGTGCGTACGAATCCTGCGAAGCAGAGGCTGCGCGATACCCATCATCGCCCTCACGGCCTGCGCGTTTGCGGATGAGCAACCGGTTGCCCTCGATGCGGGATGCGACGCCTATCTTCCGAAACCGATCGACTTCAAAGCCCTGCTCACCACGATTCGAAGGCTCTGTGACACAGATGATCAGCGCGGCAATGTCGCGGCATGATGCGATTCATCCGCTTGAAGGCGCCGATGTCACAACAAGCACAATCAAGACCGCGAGCACCAGCGCCAACGGGAGCACGACTGTCCTCGTGAATTCCGCGGCGGATCGAACCTTGCGTTTCGATATTGTCGGCTCGGGCGGTTTGTCGACACCCTCGGCGACTGTTCCGAGCCATGACCAGACCCCAACCGCACCCGCGATCATGACGCACAGCACGATGTACGAGAACAGCAAACCGGCCTCTTCTTCGCGCAACGAATCGGACGGCAGAAGCACAATGAACAGACTCATGAGCACGCTCGAAACGAGACACGTGATCACGAACCCCTGCTGGCCGTAGTTGAACTGAAACCAACGCTTCATCGAAGAAAGGTTATGCAACTAGACGGCGTCACGAGACATCCAACGGCGGCCAGATGATCGTCTACCCGATCGCAGAACACTCCTCACTCGAACACCCCAAACGTTCACCGATCAGGCTTTGCAATATTTCGCAATGTTGAGCGTCTGCGATCAAGCGCGGTTTCGACTTGCGCCACCGTGATTTAGTACACGACGAGCCGGCCCTCGACAGAAAACGGCCCGGTCCAACCGCACGGGAAGTGGCCATTGACATACCACCAGCCCAAGCGACCGAAGAAGTTCGGCTCGATCACATCGGA
>JBKDPX010000342.1:0-1917 GCA_046342165.1 Phycisphaerales bacterium
ATGAACGATGCCTCCCTCACTTCGCTTCTCCTGGGCGTAGCGATCCGGACCGAGTGAGATTGAGCGCTGTCCGTGTTTCAACATCGACCTCGTGCCGCGGAGCCTATCAGAAATCCCACATGGAATAAAGCCCTCGTTTCATCGGCGGTTTCGCTCGAAACCGATCAGACTCGTTCGCCGATTCACAGTTCACGTCCCAGATACACGGTGCCCTCGTCCGGATCGTCATTGAATCGCGCGACAGACCGAAACCCAAGTCTCGCATACAGCCTGAGCGCGGAATCCAACCTCGGATCGCTGTCCAGACAAATGCGCCTGTACCCGATCCGACGCGCGGCATCGAAGACTCCCTCACACAGCGCCGCTCCGATCCCGCGACCCCGCTCGGTCGGACGAACATACATGCGCTTGAGTTCGCACGCGTCAGCGCCGACTTCAGGCAAGGGCCGAACCGCCGCGCAGCCGATGCAGTCGCCACGGGCGAAAGCCAAGATAATCGCACCGTGGGGAGGCCCATACTTGCCCGGCAGTCCGTTGAGCTCGGCATCCGTGTCTTGATGCGCAAAGCTTTGGCCGGAGATGTGCGCGATACTCGCGATGTACTCGGCGAAGATTCGTCGCGCGACCGAGAGTTCTTCCTGGCCGTTGACTTCGCGGATCTCGTACATCGCATCACCGGACATCGAGATACCCCAAGTGCAACTCGCAATGGCGCAGATGAAGCGCGATCGCCTCGTCACGGGTCATCATGCCGAACGCAGGACTCGGAAATGGCGGAGCGCCGGCATCCAGTCTTGCAAGCCCGAGAAGCAAATCAGCCGCGGCTTCCCGCGTGTCACGAAGTTCAAACGCAAAGGTGCCGTTTGCGACTCCCGGCATTCGAAACCCCTGTGGAGCCTTCGACCTCAAAACGAAACCTCGCAACAACTTCAGCAACACTCGAATCACCCATGGCGGGCCGCCGATCTCCTTCGGATAGCCGATATAACCCCAGTTGATCCATGTCCCCAGATGATCGAAGATCTGACCCGCGGTCCAGTTTCCCTTGGCGACAAGTCTCCCCTCTTCATCGGCACGCACGAGTCGGTTGACCTCCTCGCGGCATTGTTCGATGTTGTCAAATCGCAGCACCCTGATCTTCACGCGTTTAGGATCAACCAGTCCCACAGTGTACTTCCCCGCCCGAGCGAAAAACAAAAGAGGGCCGCCTATTCAGGCAGCCCTCTCGAACATGCTTTCTGCGGCCAAAGGCCCGCGGCCTACGGCCTTCTTGCTTATCCCTTCGCCATCTTCTCGGCCTTGGCCTTCGCATCGTCGAGCGAACCGACGTACATGAAGGCGCCTTCGGGAAGGCTGTCGCCCTCACCGTTGCACAGGCGCTCGAAGCTGTCGATAGTGCTCTCGAGAGAGCTGTCGACGCCCTTGAAGCCCGTGAACTGCTCGGCGACGTGGAACGGCTGAGACAAGAATCGCTCGATCTTACGAGCGCGGCTCACCGTGCGCTTGTCCTCTTCGGAGAGTTCGTCAACGCCGAGAATGGCGATGATGTCCTGCAGATCCTTATAGCGCTGCAAGATACCCTGCACGCGGCGGGCGACGCGATAGTGACGCTCGCCGATGATCTGCGGGTCGAGGATTCGGCTCGTGGAACCGAGCGGATCCACGGCCGGATAGATGCCCTTCTCGGCGATACCACGCGAGAGAACGATGAACGCATCCAAGTGCGCGAAGGTCGTCGAGGGCGCGGGGTCCGTCAAGTCGTCGGCGGGCACGTAAATGGCCTGCACCGAGGTGATGGCGCCCTTGGCGGTCGAGGTGATGCGCTCCTGCAACTCGCCCATTTCGGTCGAGAGCGTGGGCTGGTAACCCACGGCGCTGGGCATACGGCCGAGAAGCGCCGACACTTCCGAACCCGCC
>JBKDPX010000343.1:0-5402 GCA_046342165.1 Phycisphaerales bacterium
GTTCAACTCTACAAATCAAACAGAGATCTGCTCTCCTCAACGCTGCGACAACTCGGGTTCAGGATCTATCCAAGCCATGGGACATATTTCCTGATGGCGGATCATTCCGGCTTCCGCAAAGGAAGTGACGTTGAGTTTTGCCGATTCCTGACATCAAGCATAAAGGTTGCCACTATTCCGCCCTCATCATTTTACGAACATGCGGAATTGGGGCGAAATCTTGTACGATTTGCATTCTGCAAGAAGAGGGAGACCATCGAGGCAGCGATTGATCGATTGAAGCTCTTGTCTCATTCTTGAACGATCGCGCGTCGAGTTTGTCGATGAGATTCGGTCCGTGAAAAGGATTTACGCCATGCCGACAAGACTACCCGACGCCAGAATCTCCCCCCGATTCGCCGGAATCTCGACATTCGGGCGTTATCCGATGCTCAAGGATGTTCCACCGCAAGACGGAGCCATCGATTGGGCGATTTATGGTGCACCAATTGATGGCGGCGTGACATTCAGGCCCGGAGCCAGGTTCGGTCCGCGCGCGATTCGTGAAGCCTCCCAGTATCTCAAACGTTTTCATCTCGTTCATGAAGTTGATGTATGCGAGAAGCTCTCGCTTGCCGACGCGGGTGACTCCCCCGTAAGCCCATTTGATTGCGGTGAAACCGCCTCGATGATCCATGACTTTGCGGTTTCACTTGGCGCAAAGCAAACCAAAACCTTCGCCCTTGGCGGTGATCACTCGATCGCGTACGGCAATATCAAAGCGGCATGGCATAAAGCCGATTGTCCCGCGGGCGGGCTCTCGCTCGTTCACTTTGACAGTCATCTTGATACCGTCGATCAGTTATGGGGTGAGAAACACAGTCATGCGTCACCATTCATCCGTGCGATCGAGGATGGATACATCGACCCGTCATCGATGATCTCTATTGGCATCAAGGGGCCGCTGAACTCCAAAGTCGATCTCGATTACGCAAAATCAAAAGGGATCCGAATTCTCCCCCACCACCGGATTCGTGATCATGCGGCAACGGTGATCCCAGACTTCGTGAAATCCGTGCTGGGTCGTCCGACATATCTCTCATTTGACATCGATGTCATCGATCCCGCCTTCGCGCCGGGAACCGGAACGCCGTGCCCGGGCGGTCTCACAACCGATGATGCATTTGGTCTGATCCGAGCCTTCAAGGGCATCAATCTCGCAGGCGCCGATGTCGTCGAGGTCCTGCCCGATCGCGATTCGGCCGGTATCACTTCCTTCGCCGCGGCGCACATCGTCTTTGAGATTCTCGCGCTCGACGCATGCGCACGATGAGTGACTGGACGCAACGCTCGACCTAGAATCGGGCGTTGTCCCGGTAGCTCAGTTGGATAGAGCAGCCGCCTTCTAAGCGGCAGGTCGCGCGTTCGAATCGCGCCTGGGACGCTTGCTCGATCACCGCGAGTTCCTGCCGAGGCGTTTCACAAATGCGTCATACTGCTCCGGCGTGTCGATTCCTGTTGAACTGACATCGCATATCGCAACGGCGATCCGATACCCGTGCTCCAGAACACGCAACTGTTCGAGCACTTCAGTGCGCTCCAGCGGAGTCGACGGCAAAGCCGCGTACTTTCGGAGAAATCCTACGCGATATATGTACAAGCCGACGTGCTTGAGCGGTGCGGATTCCGCGGTACCGCCTTCTCTTGGAAAGGGAATCCGTGAACGCGAGAAATACAACGCGATACCCGTGGTTCCCACCACTGCCTTGACGATATTCGGATTCGATGCATCCTCTTCGGGTTGAAACGGTGAAGCGACCGTCGCGACTTCAGCCTCGCTATCGATGAGTTTCGCAACAGCCGCATCGATGACATGCGGATCAACTTCGGGCTCATCACCCTGAACATTCACCACGATCGCGTCGTCGGGAAGTCCGAGCAGCGTCGCGGCCTCCGCGAGTCGGGATGTTCCGTTTGGGTGTTGCGGCGATGTCAAAACACACTCGCCCCCGAAACCATGCACCGCGGTCAACACTTCTGCGTCGTCAGCCGCGATCACCACGCGTCGAATCGACCACGCCTGCTTGGTGCGTTCCCATACATGTTGAATGATCGGTTTGCCCGTGCGATCCGCCAGGACCTTGCGCGGAAATCGCGTTGACCCCAGCCGTGCGGGAATAATGGCGACAACCTGTTGCATCTCGGTTCAGCCCTGCGATTTGCCGGCTCTGAGTTCCGTCACCAACTTCTTGATGGCATCGCGTCGCGTGCGGATGTCTCGATACCCGAACTGTTGCGCCGCGATAGATGCCGCGATCTTCTCGGCTTCTTCCGCCGTCGCGAGTTCGCGCGAGGTTTCCGCCCGAATCTGAAGAGCAGTGAGCAGGTGATACCTGAGTTCAAGTTGCAACTCAGGAGCGAGATCGCGGGATTCAAGCGCTTTCCTGAAAGTTTCCACAGCCTCGTCGATGTAGTCGATCTTGACAAACGCCTGTCCAAGCATGGTCAACGAGACAACCCTGTTCTTCGGATCAGACTGCGCCTCTTGCATCATGCTGATCGTGCCGTCCCAATCCCCGATGGCGAACAGTCGGCGACCTAACTCGAACTTCTTTGTGAGATCGCTCGGATAGTTCTCGACGCGCTCCTTGAATTCCTGAACCTCCAACTTGTTCAGGTCTTCAACCTGCTGATCATGCATGCGACGAATCATCTCATCATCGCCGGCCTGCTCCAGCATTACTTTGAGTTCCGTGACCTTCCGGCGTTCCTGACGAATGCGAACATCCCCCGCCATCTCTCGGAATCGATACTGCTTGAAATCCTGATGCGCCTTGAGGTAGATCCGGATCACTTCCGCTTCGTCCGCCGGCTTTGCGCGTTCCAGCAGAAGCTTGCAGTACTTCTCAAGCGTCGGCAAGTCGCCGGGCCGAGCTTCCATGTCGGCCTTGCCTGTAGCGATCAAACGGTCGATCGTCTCTTCGGTCTTCACAATCCGATCCGCTTCTTCCAACTGTCGCTGCTTGTCCGCGTCTCGGATGTTGCGACGGAAGCCCCCTGCTTCGCCCGTGGCATCGAATCCGCCTCGCGTCATCGTGGCCTGTGCCGCAAGTGAACGAATCGTCGCGGCGAGTTCTCCGTTGGTGGGATCCGCCTTCTGCGCCTGCTCCGCACATTGCAGAGCCTTGTCAGCGGCCCCCACCTTCTGGAGCGATTCCATCAACTTCAGATAGTGCTCTTTTTTGATCTTCGGTTCACGCGCCATCAGACCCATCGAATAGTCCGCGATGTAAGTCGTGACCGTCGTTTGACCGATTTTGGACGCGGCTTCCGTTGCCTTTACCGCAAGCCCCAGATCGCGAATCTTGAGCCCCCATTCAAGAAGGCACATCAGAAAGCGTTCGACATCGGTTTTGCCTGATGCGGCTTTCAGCACTTCTTTGCTGACGCCCTTCTTCCCGCCCGTCTCTTCGAGAAACCCGGAGGCTGATTCGAGAAACCCTTTGATCGCATCCATGCTTCCGGGATGAAACCGAAGCCCGCTCAGCCACAACTGCATGGCGTACTCATAATTCGTGGCTTCATGAGTCGTGCGAGCATGCTTGAAGAATTTCTCAGCCTTCTCCGGTGAGTATTCGATCGGCGCTTCGCCGCCCTTTGAGTCATCGCCCTTCTTGCCGAAAAACACCATGAACCTCGCAGAGCAAAAGTGAAACTTCTCGCGCGGTCATCCCTTGATGCACGCACCTTCGCCTATTCTACGGGCCTGATCGGGTTCGTGTCGTGAATCCGTGCGGATTCCGAACCTTTCGGTGCTCTCTCGATTCCATACCCTCACGCCATGGCAAAGAAATCATCCACCACTGTGACTGCCGGATTCCGGACCGAAAAAGACACCATGGGGGAAATGCAGGTTCCCGCCGCCGCGCTTTACGGGGCTTCCACTCAGCGCGCGGTGCTGAACTTCCCTGTTTCCGGCCGCCCGGTTCCGCCCGCCATCATCAGTGCATACGCCATCCTCAAGGCCGCGTGTGCCACCGTGAACAACAAGCTCAAGCGCCTCGACACCCCCCGCACCAAACTCATTACCGAAGCGTGCCGCGAGATTCGAGACGGTCTGACCGCTTTCAAATCCGCAGAAACCCATGATCCGATCGCCTTCCATTTCCCCATCGATATTTTCCAGACCGGAAGCGGCACCTCGACCAACATGAATGTGAACGAGGTCGTCGCCAACATCGTCTGCCTCCGCCGCGGCAAGCCCATCGGTTCGTCAAAAAACCCCGATGAAATCAAGGCCGGCGGAGTCCATCCCAACGATCACGTCAACATGGGGCAGTCCAGCAACGACACCTTCCCCACCGCCATGCACATCGCCGCCGCGATCATGATCAAGGATCAACTGCTTCCCGCCATTGACGCGATGGCCACAAAGCTCGAAAAGCAGGCGAAAGCGTGGGACAAGGTGGTCAAGATCGGGCGTACCCACCTCCAAGACGCCACTCCCATCCGTCTTGGCCAGGAGTTCAGCGGTTACGCCAGCCAACTCCGGCATGCCGAGGAACGCCTTCACCGCGCGCTACACACCCTTGGTGAACTCGCCATCGGCGGCACCGCGGTGGGCACGGGCATCAACTGTCACGAAGAGTTCGGTGCGAAGGTCGCGACTGAGATCACCAAGCAAACCGGTGTCCACTTCCGCGAAGCACAAAATCACTTTGAAGCCCAGCACGCCAAGGACGCGTATGTCGAGGTCTCAGGTCATCTCAAAACCATCGCTGTAAGTCTCAGCAAGATCGCCAACGACATCCGCCTCATGGGATCGGGACCTCGATGCGGCATCGGTGAACTTGTTCTCCCCGCCGTTCAGCCCGGCTCCAGCATCATGCCCGGCAAGGTGAACCCCGTGATCTGCGAGAGTCTCGTCATGGTCTGCTGCCAAGTCATCGGCAATGACGCGGCGATCTGCGCCGGTGGTCTCGGCGGCGTTGGCAGCCTCCTCGACCTCAATGTCGCCATGCCCATGATGGCCGCGAATATGCTCGACAGCATCCATCTCCTCGCCCGTGGTTGCGACATGTTCACCGCGAATCTGCTCGACAACCTCCAGCCCGATCATGACCGTTGCAAGGGGCTCATCGAAGGCTCGTTGGCGATGTGCACATCCTTCGTGCCCGTCATCGGATACGACAAATCCGCCGCGCTCGCGAAGGAAGCGTTCAAACAAGGCAAGACAGTGCGTCAACTTGCCCTCGAGACCCTGGTCGGAACACCGGATCTCTCCGGCAAGAAGATCACCGCAGCGGCGATCAACGACTACCTCGACCCGTGGTCCATGACCCTGCCCGGTGGCGAGGGCAGCGCCGGCGGATGATCTTCTATTCACGGAATATTCCCGCGCGCGCCGATACTCACAACGCGAG
>JBKDPX010000344.1:0-3620 GCA_046342165.1 Phycisphaerales bacterium
TTCCCGTTGATGTTGTGCATGTGGTCGATTGGGTATGTGACGGCAACCGATTCAAATCCGAAAGCGCCGTAAACACCGGCCTCGGTTGCCGAGATGAAACCGTCGTCGATTTCGCAACCTTGCCTGATGCACTCCATCGCCAACCGAGGACTCACGGGACCGGTTCGATCCCGCAGTGAAACGAGGAGTTTGTCAGAACATCGCTCGTTCCGCGCGTCAACCGCGATAACTCGCGATCCCGCAGGAATCACGCCGTTTCTGCACGCTCCGATCGCGCCGATCATGCCGATCTCTTCCGCTCTGGTGAGCACAAGGCGAATCGGAGACGGAAGATTTCGCTCATCGACTCGATCCATCGCGTGAATGAGCGCGCAAACACCCGCCATGTCATCACAAGCGAATTGAATTCTCGATGGAGTCAATGTTCCGACATCACCGATTGCGACATCTTCGTGTTGAGAAAGTCTCAGAAGCGGAGATGCTGTTCCGCTCTGTTCAATTCCGATGATCCGCAGTCTCAGATCACCGCTCCGACCCGCGATCAGCACTTCCGCGCCTATCTCGCACACTGCCTCGCTTCCGCCGCGGTACTCCGCGAAGATGCACTCATTCTCTGTCGCGGTGATCACCAGGGCGGGATGATCGATGTGCGCACTGAAAAAAAGCGGCGCGCCGGATGTCTCCCGCCGGTGGCGAATGATGACATTGCCGAAAGAATCACACGAGAGCTGAAGTCGGGGTCGGGATTCGACCATGTCTCGGATCACAGCGATCGCTTCCGATTCGCGGCCCGAAGGCGCGATCACCGACACGGCGCGGTTGAGCTCGGCAAGATCGGACTTTGATTGATCCGCATTCTTCGACATCGGTGTGTCGGATATGCTAGGTTTCAACACCATGGGTCATGAGAGTCACGACAATTCCGAGTTCCAACACGCGACCGACGATCTCGTAGTCACGCCCCGACTTCTGATTCCGGGTGCGCTTCTTGATTTCTCATTCGCGCGCGCTTCGGGGCCCGGCGGTCAGAATGTCAACAAGAAATCAACCAAATGCGTCTTGCGTGTCAAGGTCGCTTCTCTCCCTTTACATGTTGATCAACGATCCAGATTGAACACCATCGCGGGTCATCTCTTGACTGACGCCGGTGAACTGATAATCACCTGTGATGAACATCGAAGCGCGCCGCGAAACAAGGCTGAATGCCTCGATCGACTCAGAACACTCATCGCTCGTTGTCTCGTCGCTCCGAAAACGAGGAAGGCGACCAAGCCGACCCGGGGGTCGAAGGAGCGACGCTTGAGCGCCAAGCGGATCGCTTCCGATCGAAAGCGCGGCCGGCGCGGCGGTGGTGATGATTAATCACCTCATCCACGGCAATATGCCGTGTGGAGGAGGGGGTGGCACGACATCAACAGGTGCGGGGACAGGACTTGTATCGTCCGCTGATTTCGGCGGTGGTGCGGGTTCGCCGACTCTGACAGAGTTGCCCGCAAACGGCGCAATGATGTTCATCCCCGCAAAGCCACACGCGATGACCACTGAACCGATCAGTGACAAAATCGTCCGCGAACCCCCCGGATATGAACCCTCCTGTTCACGTTCCCGCTCGATGTTCATGCCGACCAATAGTGTGATGAACATCAAGACGAACGGTTCGGTATAGCGTTGCCACAACTCAACACCCGCGGCGGTCGCGATACAGAAACCTCCGAAGGTCGCGCACATGACGATGCGATCGCGCGCGCGAAGCGGTTTCAGCAAGGCGAGAAACACAATCGCGCCGACGGTGCTCAGCACCAGAATCAAAACCGACGAGTGTCCGATGTTCGGCAGTTTCGCCGCGATGTTCCACAATCCCGATCGTCTTCCTGACGGGTAGTCGTACATCGTCGGTGTGATCGCCGCCGCGATGAAACCCGATATCGCAGAGATCCAGACCGATCGTCTCGATGTTCGCCACATTGTCGCGAGTGTCGGTGCGAATGTGGGAAGTTGAAAGATGCCGATCACGGCGATCAGTGACAACAAAAACGCCGTGGATGCCGCGTTAAAACCACCCGAGTACTGTGTTGCGAATCGGGGCGGCACCGGTCCGTCCCACATTCGAACGAATCCATATAACAACAGCATCGCCGGTGAAACCGCAAGTATCGCCACGACGAGTTTTGAGAATTTACCGGCGAAGTTCCGCAGAAGCGCCGGGCCGATGTAACGCTCCCGGGAATCGGTGTCGGATAACCACGCCGCGACGAGCACCAGGCCGAATGTCCAAGCGTGAAGTTGTCGCGCCATCACCACGAAGATCAACCACAGGCCCATGAACGAGATGCACAGAATTCCCGGATTCGTCCGCAAGGCCATGACGATCATGGCGCAAACACCCAACCAACCGAGATTATCAGGCAACAGATAGACACCGGATTGCACGACATACATCGAGCAAGCAAGAGGCCAGGCAAGAAATCCTGCGACGATCGGTTTCACACGCGAACTCATCGCCGCGCCGAACAGACCGACAAGAAGCAGAGCGATGATTCCGGATGCGATTCGCATGACGTTCGCGGAATCGCCGAAGGCGCCCGCGAACGCTGCGAGAATCAAGTGGTAGCCCGGAGTTGTCGCGGAGAGATAGTCGTACAAGTCGATGTCGGGCCATTGATGCATGAACGCCCGTATCGCCGGTTCGTGATAGAGCGACTGATCGTAATGGACTCTCCACGGGATGCGATGTGTAAAAAAGATGATGATCCACAACGCACAGAGCGGGGCGATCGCAACCGCCGCCGCGATCCACCGATGACGCGCGAAAAGATCCCGCCCTGTTCCGTCATGCTCAGGCACTCTTTATCCTTTCCGCAACCTGTTCAACGGAGATGCCGCTGATTCGAAACGTCTTCTCAGGTGAACCGTGACCCACAATCAATTCAATATGCCTCTCGCTCACTCCGAACAGTTCCGCCAAGAGTGAGCTCACCGCTCGATTCGCCTTCCCGTCCTCAGGAGGAGCCGCGACTCGAATCTTCAGCCGATTCCCCAGCACGCCCGCAAAGCCCGCACGACGACTTCCCGGAACAACCTTCACATGGATACGAACCGATTTCATATCGGACCTCGCAGGCTTACCGGGGCAATCATCTGTCTTTTCAGGTTGAAACCAAGTTTGGTTCATTCGGGAAGTGTTCGCACCGGTTGAATCATGCACCCAAAAAGGTCGATACCACACTGAGATCGGTTGTCTCTTGAGATTTGATCGATACTTCGTAGACTCGCTTACGAAGAGAATGTCAATGAAGCAACTTTGCGCCCTCATATCCGCTTGCCTCAGCGCCGTTGCCTTCGCCCAGCAAACGGGTGTGCTGCCGCAAGCGTTCTCTGGATTGCGCGATCAAGATGTGCTCGTGATCTACGACAGTCGCATCGCGGACTCGAGGGCGGTGGCGGAGTTTTATGCGGGAAGCGCGAAAGTTCCCGGCGGTCTCGGCGGATTGGCGGCTCGATATCCGGCGCTCAAGACGCTGGATCTCGCGTCGACGGGGGCGGCTGTGGCTGCGCCGGGGAACATCTCCTATGCCGATTTCGTCGCGAAGATTCGCAACCCGATTCGCACGCATCTGACG
>JBKDPX010000345.1:0-2778 GCA_046342165.1 Phycisphaerales bacterium
GCCGTCGTTTGCGCCAAACAGCTCAATCGCAGCGATGAAGAGAGTTTCGATCGCGCCAAGCGCGCCCTGCTCATCGAACGCGACGAGCAGTGGCGTCGCGTCTTCCGCACCCAGATGATCCGCATTGAAAACGATCTCAAGGAAGCTTCGCTGAGCCCCTGAATCAGCGCTCTTCGATCACCACCGGCATGGAGACCCGATCGATCCAACGCGAGGATCCTCGCGTCCACCAGATCGTCTCCGTCGGTTCCAGTGACGGCGGCACATCCACCGGCGACTCGAGCTCCTCGAACACAACCTTGGCGTCGAGCTGATCGGACATCACCGCACGGAACGCCTTCAATGCGGATTGCGTCATCGGCACGTCGGCGATCCATGTCGCTCGGACCTTTGATGCGCGATCGGTGAACGCCGCCATCGGCCAATTCAACGCCGCGCGCGGCCCGATCATTCCGATTGCTTCGCCTGAAGCAAATGCGAATTCGTCAGGATGGTTCAAACCGAACGGCAACCCGTTCGGCTCGACTGCCTTGGCGAGTTCCTGCGAGACCCCGCCGCGCAAACGCCAGTCGCGCCCGTATCGCGGCTTGGCGCCATCGGCCTTCAATTTCTCCAGTTGATCAAGATCATCGCCGACGACGCGCATGACGACACGCCCCTCTCGAGCCAATCGGAGGATGCGCTCTTCCGTCATCGGCGTCCGTTCAACGCCGCCGACTTCAATCGGTGCGGCGGTCGCTTGCGCGGACTCGATCTGAATCGCGTCCTGTTCGGCGGGAACGACATCCCGCATCACGACAGGGGGCTCTTCCATGATCGGAGCGAACTGATCCTGCGTGGCGACCGCGTAGGCTCCGGTTTCCGAACCCGTCGATGCACCCTTGGTGTCTCCCAACAACAAATACACGCCGCCGGACACCATCAGCAACAAACCCGCGGCGAGCGCGAGCGGCACGGCGGGAGAACCGCGCATCGAGGAACCTTGAACATTGACCTTCAACCTGGAAATCGGAATCGGATCGCTCGAAGGCGCAAGCAGCGCCTCGCGCTCGAAGACCTCCATCATTCGATCGTGTAGATCATCGGGCGCCCGCACCGAACTGATCGTTCGAATCGCTTCACGATCCGCACGCATGCGCGCGACCGCGGCCGCGACTTCCGGACCGCATGACATCTCGAGATGCCGACGCTCACGCTCGGAAAGCGAACCGTCGATCCAATCGAGCAATCGCTCCTCGGAGATCGACGGCGGATTTGCATCATCCTCACGCTTCAAACGGTGTCCTCAACCTCGATCGGTCTTCCGGCTCTCGACCGCCTCGCGCAACGCCGCGCGAGCCCGAAAGAGCCGACTCTTCACAGTCCCCACCGCAACACCCAACACATCCGCGATCTGTTCATACGGCAAGCCGCGGCAATCACACAACAACAACACCGCACGCTGATCCGGCTCCAGCGTGCGTAACGCCTCCAACACGAGGTCGGCGTCTTCATCGCGTTGGACTCGCTTCGAAGGGTTTTGTTCCCTCGATTGTTCGAAGCCATCAGCGGCGGTCAGCGATTCACCCGAACCGTCCCCTGACGAGGCCATCCCCTCCAAACTTGCGTGTCGTCGGATTTTTTCGGACCGAAGTCGACTCAAGCAGACATTCGTGACGACGCGATAGACCCAGGTTGAAAACTTGGAGCGGCCGTCAAAGGTGTGCAAACCCTTGATGATTTTGAGGAATGCATCCTGTGTCAGGTCATCGGCGAGGTCCCTGTTTCTGACCATGCCGTAACAGATGCCGTAGATGCGATCCTGATAGGTCTTGATGAATTCGGACCACGCGCGCGCCTCTCCCGCACGAACACGTGAAATCAGCGCCAGCTCCGCCAGTTCGGATGCCTCGATCGATTCCGGTGATGGTGGTGATGAGTCGTTCACGGAGCGGTCGCGGCGGGCGTCGCTGCACCTCGCACGCGCATGCGGATCATCCCCACGGTTTCGCCGCTTGTGATGAAGAGGCTCTTTCCGTCAGCGCCGCCAAAGCAAAAATTCGAGGCTCCGGGAGCATCGATCACGCCGATTCGTTCACCGGTTTCGCGGAAGACCCAGATTCCGCCGGGCCCGGTGGAGTACACGTTGCCTTGTTCATCCGTCTTCATGCCATCGGGCCTTCCCGGCGCTTCGCCGGCGAGTTTCGCGAACTCACGCGGCTCGGAGAGCGCCCCGTCTTCGGAAACATCAAACACCTTGATGGCCATACCGCCATACTCCGCCACAAACAGCTTCCGGTGATCCTTTGAAAATGTGAGTCCGTTCGGAGCCTTCAGCCCGGAGGCGACCTTTTTGCATGTTCCATCGGCGGCGATACGCAGCACGTGTCCCGCGCCAAAATCGGTGAAGTACGCGGTGCCGTCGGAGCGCACGACAATGTCGTTTGCACGCTTGATCGGTCCCGCGTCGGATTCCGAAGCGATCACCTCGTACTCGCCGGACTGGCCCCCGTCTTTCGACTTGGTGACCTTTCCGCTGAACTGGGCGCACAAAAGATCGCCTTGGGCGTTCAGGCAGATCCCGGCCGTCGCTGCGCTCTTGGCTCGAAAAGTCGCCGCGGTTTCGGGGGTCGCGGGCGTTTCGCCGGGCGTGAATCGATAGATGACGGATGCGCGAAGGTCGCAGATCAGCAGTGCACCATCGTGCCACAGCGGGCCTTCGGTGAAGACGAATCCCTTCCCGATATTGTGCACGAGAGCGGATTCGACCAAAGCATCGATCGCCGGAGACTCGACGAT
>JBKDPX010000346.1:0-6611 GCA_046342165.1 Phycisphaerales bacterium
GCGGGCGGAACCGTTTCCGTGCAGGTGGAGCAGTCGACCGACGCGTTGAGTGTTGCGGTGAGCGACAACGGCATCGGGATCGACGCTGAAGAGTGCGAGCTGATTTTCGAGCGCTTTTATCGTTCACGCGATCGTCGTGTCTCCGGGATCACGGGTTCCGGCCTCGGACTTGCGCTCGCGCGACGGATCGCAAGGCTTCATGGCGGAGATGTCACGGTGAAGAGCGCGCCCGACAAGGGCAGCACATTCACATTGAGTCTGCCGAGCGGTGCAGCGCCGGCGCAATTCAAGAGGGCCGCGTAATGGAGATCGCCGAAACACGACAAGGCGCTGTGACGGTGTTGAAGCCCGCCGGGCCGCTGTGTCTTGGTGATGCCGATCAGTTTCGGATGATGATCGAGGAAGTCATGCCGCGCTGTCTCGGGCGCGTCGTGGTTGATGTTTCCGCCGTTGCGTTCGTGGATAGCAGGGGGCTTGAGGCTTTGGTCAGCGCGACCGAGGAGCTGCAGGCAGGCGGACGAGCTCTTCGGCTAAGCGGTGCGGGCGAAACGCTTCGCGAGGCGATGGATCTGACGAACACGGCGGAGCGATTTGAGTTCTTTGAGGATGTGAACGCCGCCGTGAGGAGCTTCCTGGCGTGAATCAGGATCTGCCGAATCTCGAAGCCGTGAACGCTCGTCCGAAAGTGGGCGAGTTGCTGGTCATGGAGGGGTTGATCACGCGCGAGCAGTTGCAGCGCGCGTTGGCGGAGCAGAAGACCGGTTCACGCATGCTCGGCGAATTGCTCGTCGAAAAGCACTCCGTGCCTGCGGGGGCGCTGGTGCGGGCGTTGAGTCGCTGTCTGGGTTTGAAGGGGTGCGTGCTGCGTCACGGATTGATCGATCCTTCGTTGTTGAAATTGATCGGCGCTGAAGAAGCCGAGCGTCTCAAGGTGATCCCGATGTTCAAGGTCGGGGAGACACTGACCGTCGCGATGGCTGAGCCGCAGAGCCTGCCCGCGATCGATCGATTGAAGCAATTGACGGGATGTGAGATCAATCCGGTTGTGGCGCTCGAATCGAACATTCTTGAGTTCGTTCGCAAGTATGCGGGCGGCGAGGTGGATGTCGACGCGTTCCTCACGAGCCTCGGCGAATCCGATGTGGAAGTCATCGAACGCGAGAGCGTCGATGAGGGCCCGAGCACGGATCTTGATCGCATGGTCGCGGGCAGTCCCGTGATCAATCTCGTCAATATCGCGTTTCTCACGGCGGTGAAGGATCGCGCGAGCGATATTCACATCGAACCTGATCGTCGCGGCACGCGCATTCGTTATCGAATCGACGGCGTGCTTCGTGATTTGATGAAGCCGCCCGCGGGAATGCACGCGGCGATCGTGTCGCGCGTCAAGGTGATCGGCAAGATGGACATCGCCGAAAAGCGTCTCCCTCAGGAAGGCCGCGTGCGGATCGTCGCCGAAGGACGCGATATCGATCTGCGCGTTTCCAGCATTCCGACGCTGTTGGGCGAAAAGCTCGTCGTTCGTATTCTGGACAAAGCCAATCTCAAGATCAGACTCGAGGATCTCGGATTCCGTCCCGCCGCGCTCGAATCGTTCAAGAGGTTTCTCGCACAATCGCACGGCATGGCGCTCGTCACGGGTCCCACCGGCAGCGGTAAAACGACGACGCTGTATTCCGCGCTCGACCTCTTGCGATCACCGGAAGTGAACATTCTTACCGTCGAAGATCCGGTTGAGTATCAACTCGACATGGTGAATCAGATTCAAGTCAACGATCAGATCGGATTGTCATTCGCTCGCGTGTTGCGCAGTGCGTTGCGCCAGGATCCCGATGTGATCATGGTCGGTGAAATCCGAGATCATGACACGGCGCGCGTCGCGGTGCAGGCCGCGCTGACCGGTCACCTCGTGCTCGCGACACTGCACACCAATGATGCGCCCGGCGCGGTGGCCCGTTTGGTGGACATGGGCATTGAACCGTATCTGCTCAGCGGCGCGCTCAACGGCGCTGTCGCTCAGCGGCTTGCGAGAACCGTGTGTCCGTCGTGTGCAGCGAAGTATCATCCGTCGGAGTCGGTGCTCCATGATGCGGGTCTGGAGGACTCGATCGGCAAGGCGTTCCGTCGCGGCGGCGGATGTCGCCAGTGTCACAACAGCGGATTCGCCGGTCGATGCGGTGTGTATGAAGTCTTTGAGGTGACGCCCGAACTGCGTCGCATGATCCACCTTGGTCGACCCACGCACGAACTGCGCGCGAAAATGCGTGAACTCGGTGCACTCTCGCTTCGCGAGGAAGGCGTCGCCCTCGCGTTGGACGGTCGAACCACGCTCGAGGAGATTCTGCGCGTCACGCAGAACGATGATGAGGAACGAAACGCTCCCGAAGCGCCCGCTGAGCGCAGGGAGGCCGCATGAAGTTCACATGCAAAACCTTGGATCGTGCGGGTAAGAGCACGATTGAGTCGATCGAAGCGACGGACAGTCACGAAGCGGCGGAAATCCTCCGCAAGCGCGGCGTGTTCGTGACGGATGTGATCGCGGGCGAAGCGGCTTGTGTGAAAGCGGATCATCCGACTTCGCCTCGCCGCACTTCGCGCGGACGGGTGAAGGAAGTGGCATCGTTCATGCGACAGATGAGCGTGCTGGTGGGAACCGGAACCCCTCTTGCTGAGGCAGTCGGCGCGATTGAGCGTCAATTGCCGGAAGGAACGTTTCGAAGTGTCATCAACGATGTGCGAACATCCGTGGAAGAGGGCGCGCAACTTTCCGAATCGCTTGCGAAACATCCGGGCTACTTCGATGGCGTATCGATCGGACTCGTGAGCGCGGGCGAGAGCGGCGGCAAGATGGACGAGATGCTCGCTCGACTTGCGGAAATGCTCAGACGTCAGGTGAAGACGCGCGAGATGATCGCGGGCGCGATGGTGTATCCGATCGTCTTGTTGACGCTGACATTGACGGTGTTCGGTGCGATGCTGGGATTCGTTCTGCCGCGCTTTGAGGGTTTGTTTCAGGCATTGGGTACGCCCTTGCCCGCGACGACCCGCGTGTTGATGGACCTGAGTCTGTTTGTTGGCTCCAATTGGATCGCATGTCTGGTCGGTGTGACGCTTTCTGTCGTCGGTGCAAGAATGTTCTTGCGCAGTTCGACCGGCGGAAGAATGGTGGCCTCCGCGGCGCTCTCGCTTCCGACCGTCGGCATGTTGATTCGCAATGTCTTATCAGCGCGCATCGCTCGAATCATGGGCGTGTTGCTGACCGGTCGCGTGGCGATGAATGAGTCGCTGAAGCTCATCCGTCCTGCGGCGGGGAATCACGAGTACGTGAAGTTGCTGGAAAGCGCTGAGGAAATCGTCGTCCGCGGCGAGAACCTCAGTCGCGCCTTTGAAAACGAGCGATTGATCGCTCCCGCGCTTCGCGAAGCCGTTCGCAGCGGCGAGCGCGCCGGAAGAATCGGTCCGGTGTTGCTCCAAGTGGCGGATGCGCTTGATGAGGAAAATGAGATTCGCCTGAAGACTGTTACTTCGCTGGTTGAGCCGGCGATTCTGTTGTTCATGGGCGTGGTGGTGGGGGTCGTGGCCGTGAGCATGTTCCTGCCGCTGTTTGATCTCGCGGGTTCGGGCGGAGGGCCGACGCCAGGAGCACACGCGCGCGCATCGGACTCGACATCACTCCGTCTCGGATCACCGCGGTGCGGATCATCGACGCTGCAAAGCCCACAATCGCCAATGCGACGGTGGTTGTGCGTGATCATCACGACGAACCGTTCAACGACTTTGATGCGCGGCGTATCGCATCGGCGAGGGTTCGTTCAGGTTGTGACGGCGGCGAAATCGTGGTGAGCGCACCGGTCGCGCATACATTGTGCGCCGCGCTTGAATTGCCGAAGGGCGTCGGCTTGGACGACGCGACTCGCATCGCGAAAATGGAATTGGCGCGTGGCTCGAGATTGTCGCCGGATTCAATCGAGTGCGGGTGGTGGGAAGTGCCCGCTCCCGTTCGCGCGTCGGACACGCGTCATGTCCTGGCGATCGGTCTCGCGCATTCGCAATCCGAAGGGATGATTCAAACGCTCGAGCGGGCCGGCATCCAGATCGCCGGCATTGATACTCGACCCTGTGCGATCGCGCGCGGACTGCGCGCAGTCGCGTCAGGCGGCGCGCTCGTCGCGGATATCGGCGATGAACACACGTTGCTGTTCATGACTTTCGAAGGCGCCGTGTTGTACAGTCGCGTGCTGAGCGATGTGTCATTGCAATCGCTCTATCGAAAGATGCGAGAGCGCTGCGGACTCGATGAACGCGCGTGTGATTTGATTCTTGGTGACCACGCGCACACGGTCATGAACGCGCCGGGTGTGCGTGCTTGCGTCACCGGAATGTACGAGGCGCTCTGTGCGGAGGTGTCCCGCTCGTTTGCGTATGCGACACACCGCTATCCCGCAGTCGATCTGAAATCACTCGTGTTGACCGGACGCGGCGCCGGACTCCCGGGATTACGGAATCGTCTCTCCGATCTCGGTGTCCGCTGTGTCGCCCCGTGTGTCGCGGAAATGGGAAGCTTGACCGCGGCGACCTTTGATCTGGCGACCCGTACGGATCTGACATGCGCCATCGGACTCGCAAGCGCGCGATTCGAACGGATGAGAGGTGCCGCATGAGCAGCGTCAATCTGCTTCCGGCCTATCGCGTTCAAGCGGCGATGAAGCGCCGGACCATGTTGGCGTGGAGCTTTGCGATCACCGGCTACACCGCGCTGTTGCTGTGCGCTTGCGCGGCGTTTCGTGCGACTTGGATCGTTGAACACGGCGCATCCGAGACACTTGTTGAACTCCAAGCTCAACTCGCAACCGAGCAGGCGGGCATCCGTACCGTGACATCGGCAAATCGCCGAAGTGAAGCCGTACTGAAGGCTGCGGCGATCGCGAGCGATCATCCCGACTGGAGCATCGTGCTCGCCATGCTCGCGCAGTCTCGAGGCGACGGTGTGAGACTTGAACAGGTATCGATGACTCCCGTGACGGGTAAATCCCGAGGCATGATGTTCAAGGTGACCGGTGTCGGCGCAACGCGAACCGAAGTGGCGACCTTTGTCGCCACCCTCGAGGAACAAGGATTGTTCGATTCGGTCGTTGCGGTCGAGACGCGCGCGAAAGAACGCGGAGAATCGCGCGAGTATGCCTTCGAATTATCTTGCGAAATCTTTGAAACAAAGACAAACGCCGAAGTGGAGAAGCCATGAACATCGAGCATCCTCGCATGATGAATCTTGCGGGCGTCGGCGGAATCATCGCGTTGACATCGATCGCGTATGCGGTGTGCGTTCATCCGGTGGTGCGTGAGTATCGCGTTGAGCAAGAGGCGCAAATTCAGGCGGTGTTTGTCCAGGAGGATCTCGCGAAGGCTCGTCGTGAATCCGAGCAGGCCATGAGTCGAAAGAGCCTGCTAGATGAAGAAGTCGCAGGTGCGTTCATTCCGGCAACGGTCTCATCATTGAACGCCAAGTCGGAGAAGATCACCTTTCTCGCGGAGCGCTGCGGACTGGTCGTGTCACGATTGCGGCCGGCTGAGCCGATCAAGGGCGCGTCGATCACCGATGTTCCGTTGAGCATGTCGGGCGAGTGTGATTACCAATCATTTCACGCCTTCCTGGCGCTGATGCGCGTCGAGGCTCCGGATGTCGCCGTCGAATCCTTCGATCTGAGCACCGAAAGCGACAACGGCGCGGTGTTCCGCGCGAAGTTGGTCTGGCACGCCTGTAACGAATCGATCATCGCGGCAGTTTCGAAAAGCGATGACGCGCCTTGAATAGCTTCGAACTGAATCGTGTATTCGAGTCGTGAACATCTCGCGTGAACGCAAGGTCTATGGAATCATCCTCGCTCTCGCCGTCGGCGCACTGACGGCGGATCGACTGCTCTTCGATGTCCCGCTTTCCGGCCCGAGTCAGGCCGCCGCGGACGAGTTCGTCGATGCCGCGCCTTCACACGCCGAGCCCGTGAGAGATGTGAAGCCGCCCTCGCTGAAGCTGAGAATCGATTCGTTCCGTGAGCGGGCTCCGGAGGTTTCGGAAAACGCGTTCGTCATGCGCTCGTCGCCTGAAACCGAATCGGCGGTTCAAGTCGCCCTCGATTCGGTTGAATCGGATGTTGCGATAAACACGGGCAAATTCTCGCTTGGTGCGGTTGGCGGAGTCGGCACGGAGCGAGCGTTTGCGCAGGTCAACGGGATCCTGCTGCGTCCCGGCATCGCCGACGAGAGCGGGCTCATGCTCGTGTCTCTCGACAAGCAAGAATCCAAGCAAGGCGAGTCATTTCAGGCCGTCGTACGCACTGCGGAGGGGCGCGAGGTTGCGCTCAGGATGACCATCGGCGGCCGAGATGAGCGATAGTCAGTGATTCCCCCGATCGGCGTGTGCCGTTTATGACGGCCATGCCAGAAATCACAATCAGCTCCGTGGTACTTCGCGCAAATGTTGCCACATCCCCTTGAAGGGCGAAGGTATTCGACCGATGCAATAAGTGGCCAAGGCAAGCCGCCGAACTTCGGCGTCCCGGTGTCGGGAGTCTCGGTCACGGAGGTTCAGATATGTTCAACACAGCTCAAGCAAC
>JBKDPX010000347.1:0-3748 GCA_046342165.1 Phycisphaerales bacterium
AGCTTACATTGCACGACGATGATGAGATTTTCATTTCTTCACTGACATCCAGATGTCAGCGACTGAAACCGGCAATCCGAACGAACCCCTACAAACGAGTGCTTCCGAAAGATAAAACGGAGTTGAATTCAGTCGTGCGACAATTTCGATGTGAATGTTCTGCATCCTGCGCTGTGATAAGCGCTTCTGCTCGGGCGAGGAGTCGCTTCCGCGGTATACTGCGGGTGAGGGTTTCGAAACGGAGCTCGATTTTGGATGATGCACAAACAACCATCGCCGAACTGAAATCCATGATGTCGCAGTTCGTCGCCGAGCGGGACTGGGGCCGGTTTCATGACCCCAAGAGCGTCGCAATGGCGGTCGGCGTCGAAGCCGCGGAACTCATGGAACCTTTCCGATGGCTCTCGACTGAAGAATCGACGGCGCTGTTGAACGACGCGCGGCGCAGAAGCGCCGTCGCGGAGGAACTTGCCGATGTTGTGTTGCTCTGCTTGGAGTTTTCCGCCGTCAGCAAAATCGACATCGCCGAAGCCGTTCGCGCGAAATTGGAGTTGAACAAGAAGCGGTATCCGGTCGAGAAATCGCACGGCAAGTCAACGAAATACACTGAACTTTGAGGAAGACATTCTTCAAAGCCGCGGCGATAAAAAGTGCGCTTCGTCTACATGTGGGAGATCAGCGATGAACGAAGAATTGAATACTGAAACCGATTCCAGGTTCCCGAGCGGACCGTGGTTCGGCTTCTACAGACAGGACGGAGAACAGAGTCGCCAGCGCTTCAGTCTCACCTTCCGAGACGGGCGAATCACGGGAGGTGGAACGGATCCCGTCAGTCCCTTCAAGGTCGATGGCACATACGACATCGCCTCCGGCGCGGTGCGCATCACCAAGTCCTACATGCAGTACAAGGTGTACTACAACGGATCCAATGACGGCGACGGAATCTGTGGCTTGTGGGAAATTCCCTCCGGGTTCACCACCGATTCCGGAGAATTCCATATTTGGCCCGACGAACTGGCGATGGAGCAATCGCGGCGTTTAGAGGCAACGGCTCCGGTCGAGGCCTGAACATCTTCATTTCTCGCGCGATTCAAGCGACGGCAATCTCACCTCACGAATCGCCGTGCCGACCGGCTCGAGCTCTTCGGGAACCTGCTCGAGCTCACCCGCCAGATGCGCGGCTTTCGTCGCGGAGGGGAACAATCGGCCGTTGTAACTGCCGACGGCGTCGTTGTAAGCCTTGGAAACACCCTCAAGGCGCTCTCCGATTTTCTGCATGTACTCTGAAAATGTGACGATGCGCTTCAGCAGTTCGCGCGCTTCATCACCGATCAATCTGGCATTTTCATTCAGTTTCGCCTGCTGCCATTGGATTGCACAGGTCCGCAGCAATGCCAGCAACGTCGATGCTGTGGTGATGATGACTTTGCGCTCGAGCGCTTCCTGAAAAATCGAGGCGTCCTCTTCGAGCGCAGCGATCAGTCCGCTTTCAAAAGGCACAAACAGCACGGTCACTTCGACCTCTCCGCCGATCGCCTGAGCATAATCCTTGCTCGCAAGCGTGCGCACATGGCCTTTCAAGGCCTTGGCGTGCGCCATACGACGAGCGATTCGCTCGCTTTCGGGCAATTCAGCGTTCAATGAATCCAGATATGCGTCCATCGGGACCTTTGAGTCGACGGGAATCAATCGTCCGCCGGGCAGGCGAATCTGCATATCCGGTCGAAGCCGCGCACCGTCCTCATCGGAAACTGTCGATTGCTCGAAGAAGTCGACATTGTCAGCCAATCCGGCGAGTTCCACGATGTTCTTCAGCGAAACTTCGCCCCAACGACCGCGCTGTCGATTATCCCGCAACGCACTCGACAAGGTTTGCGCCGCGGTCGAAGCCTTCTGCTGCAACTCCGCGATCTGCATGAGTTTGGATTCCAGCGACTTCGCGTCCCCCTCGCGCTTTTCACCCAACTCTTTGACGAGTCGCTCTTGCTTGGAGAGTTCATCGCGCAGAGGTTTGAGGAGCTCTTCAATCGCCCGTTTGCGTTCCTCAAGCGATTGCTCACCGAGTTGGCGTTGACCATCAAACTGCTGTTTCGCACGGGAGAGCATGTCTTCCGCAAGTTGCCGCATGACCTCGGCACCCGTTGACTTGAATGTGTCGGCCAGCAACTGCTTGGCCTGCTCAAAGCTGGCGCGCACCTCTCTCAGCTTCTCTTCGCGCTCGGCAACGGTTGTCTGCATGGAACGCAGGTCGGATGTGAGTTTGGTCACTTCGCCGCGGAGTCGTTCACCCATGGAACTCAGTTGCTCATTTCGAGTCTCTGATTCCTGCAGTCGTGTTTGAAAGCCCTCGATGGTCGCTTCTCGGAATGACACCGTCTTTTCAGATGCGTTCAAGGAGGCGCGCAATGCATCTCGTTCGGCGCCAATTGCCTGCGCCTCCGCGCGAGCGGATTCGGACATTGTTTCCAGTGCTGCGCTCTTCGCGCGCGCCATCGCCCCGGCGAGCATGAACGCGCCTACTCCGCCAAGCACAACACCGCCGATGGCGGCAACGATGAGTTCCCACGCTTCCATGCGCCCATCATAACCCGAAGACGAACCGATCGGGTAGCTCTTGCGAAGGGGAGAATTCAATTCTTCGTCCCCTACACTTCCCGCCATGAGCGCACACAAGAGTTCTTCGCCGGAGCTGACCTCCGTGAAGAGAAAGAGACTTCGAGACTTCCCGCCGAGCTGCATTCTGCGACCGGAGGCGCCGGTGAAGGTCGCGGCGCTCATTCCTTGCTTCAACCGCCGCGACGATCTGGAACTCATCCTCGGTGACATCGCGGCCCAGAAGGCCCCGGGAGTGACATTGTGGTGCGTCGTCGTGGATAATGGTTCAAGGGAACCCCTTTCGACCGTACCCGTGCCGTCGGGCCTGAAGGTGGAGTTCGTCCGCGCTGAAAAAAACACAGGCGGATCCGGGGGGTTCAACCTCGGAATGAGCCACATTCTGTCAGGCCGCGGCCTTTCCGCTGAAATGGGAACTCCTGACTTTTTGTGGTGGGTTGATAGTGATGCCCGAGCGACCCCTCGCTGCCTTCATCATCTTGTTCGAGTCTTGCGTAAACGACCGGACATCGGGGCAGCCGGTTCGGCGCTCCACGATGCCAAAACGGGCACGATGTACGAATGTGGCGGCAATGTGCTCCAACACAACGGTCACTGCTGTCCGGCGAGCTGGGGGGATATTGATCGCCGGTTTTTGGTGCGTTGCGATTACCTCGCTGCGTGCAGTGCGCTTGTCCGTCGGGAAGCAATCGAACAAACTGGCTTGTTCCCGGAGAATTTCATTTATCACGATGACGTCGATTGGTCGCTTCAGATGAAGCGCCGCACCGGTCTGATCTGCGTCGGCGTCCCGCGATCAAAGGCATTCCACCCGCCGTTCTATCGTCGTTTCACAACATGGACCAGATATTACAGTTCACGAAACTGCTTCAGTACGCTCGGACTGAAAGATCTCGGCAAACGGGCGATCTACAAGCGCGCCAGTTCGGATGTCGCACGAGCGGTCGGACAAGCCATGATGGGGCTGCCTGAGTTGGCGGAACTTCATCTCCGGGGCATGCAAGACGCGTGCGATCTTCATTTCCCGAGCATCGAGCCGGGTGCTGTGCTCAAGCCGCTGGGATTGCGTCCGTTCAGCGAACTCGCGGCGATCGTCGAAAACCTGAAGGATGAAGCGAGAGCCGAAGGACTGAAG
>JBKDPX010000348.1:0-5626 GCA_046342165.1 Phycisphaerales bacterium
TTACTCTGCTGAGTCCAACTGGTTTCGAAACGTGTGAACACATACACGGAGCCCTTACTGAGATCATCTCGATCAGCGCCAACAACCACGCTGTCGCCGTCAATCGCGACGCTGATTCCGAAGAAGTCGCCATCAGTACCATCGGAGGCGTTCAATATGCTCTGCTGAGACCAATTCGAACCGACTCGACTGAAGACATAGGCCGAACCAACATTCTGGCTCACCACCATGTTGGCATAAGCCCCGACAACGATGGTGTCAGCATCGATCGCAACGGAGACACCGAATGCGTCGCCGGCCGAACCATCAGAGGCAGTCAGCTTCGTCTGCTGGCCCCATGTTGAACCCGATCGGGTGAAGACATACGCCGAGCCTTGATTGGAATTGGTGCCGATGTCGTCGCCGCCGGCTCCCACGACCACCGTGTCGTTATCGATGTCCACGGCGCTTCCGAATGAGTCAAATGAAGCGCCGTCAGAGGCTGTGAGCTTCGCCTGTTGTACCCAATTCGATCCCAGACGCGTGAAGACATAAGCGGAACCTTGCCCATCGACCGCGTCGACAGTATCGAGTCGCGATCCGACGATCGCGGTGTCACCATCAATCGCTACAGATGTGCCGAACTGGTCGTTAGCAGCTCCGTCACCTGCGATGAGTGTCGCTTCAAGCGTCCAACCTGAACCGGTCCATCGATAGACATGAGCCGAACCTTGGTTGCTGTTGGCGCCAACATCATCCTGCGGAGCGCCGACAATCATGGTGTCATCGTCGATGGCGACGGATTGCCCGAATTGATCCGATGCCGCACCCGCCGGATGAAGCACCTGCAGCGGCGTGGAGCGCTGGGCTGAAGCGATGGATGTCACACATGCAATCAGCGCCGCGAAGATGTATCCGACTTTCATGAGCCTTCTCCTTGTCCTTCACGCCATCCTATCAGAGCGATCCGCAACGACAAGCATCTTCGCAATCGCGTTTCGACCGATAAATCTGCCCTTTTCGATTCCGAGAAACAAATGACCATTCTCCGACGCCGCTCGCATTGATCAAGGAGCTACCACGAAAGCGACGAGATGGCCCACTCTTCATTTTCGCTTTTCACTTTTCGCTTTTCGCTTTCCTCCCGCCCCGCCCGCGAGCACCCTTTGGCCGGAGGCCGAAGCCACAGTGAAAGCGAAAATGGCAAAGCGATAAAGCGAAAATAAAGAGCCCGAAGACTCTTCATTTTCGCTTTTCATTTTTCGCTTTTCGCTTTCCTCAACACCCCGCGTCCCAGGCTTCGAAGAAGCCGATCACGTCGTCGCCGTCCACGCCGCCGTCTTGATTCACGTCGGCGAACGGATCCTGAGAATCCCAGGCGGAGAAGAAGGTGATCACATCGTCGCCGTCCGTGCTGCCGTCGCGGTTGAAGTCGCCCAAGCACACCGGCGGGTACGAACCTTCAACCACCGCCGACGCCAGATCCTCTTCCACTCCGTCGCCGTCCGTGTCCGCCGAGATCACGAGCATCGGTGTCAGCGCCTCTTCGCTCTCCAGCGAGAGGAACAACTCCACGCTCTGTTGCGCATCTCCCGGCAACTGCATCGGCAGAAGCAACGCTTCTCCGCCCGGCAGTCCGTTGATGCTCACCGCATCGCTGTTGGGCCCCCGCTCATCCGCGGCGTCGCGCACTCGCACCTTGAAGTCGCCGAAGTACGGTTGCTGCGATGAAGTCAACACCGAGAACGTCGTGGATGCACCGACACCGAAGGGAATACGAAGGTTGATCCCGTTCGGGAAGGGATCGAACGTGATGCACAGGTTGCGACGATCCACCACCGTGCCGGTCGTCACCATCGTCTCGCCCGAAGTCGTGTTCGTCGCCGTGAACTCGTAGCACGCCGTCTGACCAGCAGCCGTCCAACCCGACGGACGAGTGATCGTCACCGGAATGTTCAAGCTGCTGTTCGCAGGAATCGTCACCGGGAAGACCGTCGACGTCACGATGCTCGTCGGGCCGGGAACCGTGCAGCCGGGTCCCGCCGGCAGTGCGCTGAACGCGCCCACATACGTCTGCGCCGTCGCGTGGTTGTTGTAGATCGTCGCGAACGTCGTCTTCGTCATCTGGTTCGCACAGAAGCCCACGTTCGTGCCCGTCACCGCCGTGTCCTTGCACTTGCCGGCCGCACCCGCGGCGTACAAGCCCGCGACTTCCGTCGGCGTCAGCACGCGCTTGAAGATCTCAAGCTCGTCAACGCAGCCGTTGAAGTAACCCGATGAAGTGAACGAGCGACGACCGACAGTCAGCGCGCTCGAGTTATCCAAATTGCCCTGACGACAAGTCGGATCGAATGTCGCGACCTGCACGCCGTCGACATAGAACTTGCCGCCCGTCACCGAGTTGCGCTGCACAGTCACCGCGACCAAGTGCCAGTTGCCGTCGGCGACGAAGCCCGCCGCACCGGCGCCCCAGTTCGTACACGCCGAGGTGACCGAACACGCACAGATGTTGCTCGGGCCGGATGCATCGGCGAGTTGGAATCCAAGTTGACCGCCGGAGAGGAAGAACGAGTAGCCGCGAGTCGGAAGCGTCGCGGTCTGCTCGCGCTTCTCGCAGATGATCTGAACGCCGCCCGTCGAAGTCGTGCGAATCCACGCATCAATCGAGATGTCACCCTGACCGATGTCGATCGACGCGTTGTCCGGCGCCGAGACGTAGTCATTCACGCCGTCGAAGCACAGCGCCCCGGCGACCTTGCCCGATGCCGCAATCGGTCCGTTGATCTGCGTGCCGTCGTTGTTGGCGACGATATCGTTCGAGATCGTGCCGGAAGTCTCATCGAACGGGAACCATGCCGTCATGCGCGTCGGAGGCTTCACGCACGGCGTCGGACATGCGTCGCGACGAACCGTTCCGTCAATCGCAGTCCACTGAAACGATTGATACTCGACGCGATTCGTTGAGAGCAGTTGGAAATCCACCGGCGGAGGATTCAATTCGCCCTGCGGCGGCTGGAACAACTCTTGGCACACCTTGCCCGTATCGCCCGCAGCGGTGGCTTCGATCAGATACGCATCGTTCGCGCCCGAACCCCACGAGGTCGTGTTGCCGTCGAGCACCAACAGTCCCGCCGGCGTGACATCGATGCTCTCGCCGACTTCCGTTCCCGTGCCGCCGTAGAGCGCGCTCCACTGGAACGCACTGCCGAACGCAACCTTCATGATCGCCGCCTGCTGATTCGGCAAGCCGGTCGTGGTTCCGCCGATCACCACCGCACCGTTCGCGTCTGCGACTTCAAGCGCGTTGTTCGAGAGGAAGTTGCGGTATGTGCGATACCACGCGACATTCGCATTCAAATCAGTACGGAACAGATACGACGAGTTGCTCGAGGTCGCCGCTTGCCACTGACCCGTCACGAACAACGTGTTCTGAGGACCGGGAACCAGATTCGTGCCGAAGTCCGCGATCTGTGCGATGCCGAGTTGACGAGCGTACATCGGAGTGCCGCCCGCATCGACGCGAACGACGACCGTCTCGGTGTTGGGATCACCCATGCGGCTCGTGTAGCCCGTCAGCACCAGCGAGCGATCCGCCGCGAGTTCGTGCACATCGGTGAACGATGACCACGAGCTGTTGCCGTAGCGCGCATCTTGATAGACCTTCGTAAAGATAATGTTTCCCGAAGCGTCCGTACGCGTGATCACAAAGCCCTGTCCGGCGTTGGCGCCGAACTGAAGACGATTCGCGATCACGAAGTTGCCGTTGGAAGTGACCGTCAGCGCCGTGGGGCCTGCGGTTCCGCCGACGAAAGGCGTGCCCGTATACGCGCGAGTCCACGCCAGCGCGCCGGTCGAACTGAGCTTGCTCAGCGTCGCACCGTAACCGACCGAAGCACTCGACGTTTCTCCCGCGACGATGTATCCGCCGCCAGCGGAGGTCGGAACCTCCTCGATGCGGTTGGCCATGTCACGCCCCGCGCCGCCGAAGGTGCGTTCCCACTGCACGCTGCCTGAACCGTCGACCTTCACGACATACATCTGAAGGTTGCCGTTCACATCGCGCGAACCGGCCGCGACGTAGCCGCCGTCGCTGGTGTACACCACCGACTCATGCTTGTCGTTGGTCGTCGAGCCGTACGCGTTCTGAAACTGAGCCATCGAGTTCGTCGCAAGGCCCGCCACCGCCACCAATGCCAGCACTCCCGTTTTCATGACATCCTCTTCTCTTTCGTGTGACCCGGTCGGTTCCGACGGCTTCCACCACCACCGAAGACCGGGACCGGTTGATGAAGTCCCAGTCCGTGAACGACGACCGTCTCCCTCACTCACGGGAA
Source organism: Phycisphaerales bacterium (assembly GCA_046342165.1). Lineage (GTDB taxonomy): Bacteria > Planctomycetota > Phycisphaerae > Phycisphaerales > UBA1924 > JBEIUO01. The sequence continues at coordinate 4,314 of JBKDPX010000348.1, forward strand.
ATGTGATTGCATTTTTGAGCGACCCAAACAAAGACCTTATACAAGTGCTTGCGCATGCCGATTCGCGTTTGTATGATCTCGCCGTTCTTTACTTTGAACGGAGGCAACTTTGAAGCGATTCAAACTCTCTTGCGTCAGCCGCGAAACCGGTCAGGAGTCCACGGAAGTCATCGTGGCCGATGACGAGCGATCGGCGTATGAGCAAGTCGCCAACAAGGGCAAGATGGTCGCGAAGGTTCTTGGCATGGAAGACCTGACACCAAAGCCCGAAACGCCGCTTGCGGTGAATGTTCCACGAGCGGTCACTGTCCGACCGGACAACCGCTCGCTCGAACCGGACGCAATTTCGGTGATGGGAGTGTTATTGTGCTTGGCAGGTGCTGGCACCATGGTCTTTGCCGTCGCGATGGACACGACAGGGCGTTCAGATGTATACAACATCGGGTTGCTGAATCATCAGACGATCGCCATGATCGCCGGCGGCACGCTTTTCGTCAGCGGCACGATCCTGTGCGGTTTGCATACCGCGACTAACGCGATCTGCCGAAGATTGCCTCCGATTCCCCGTTCCTGAACACCGATCAACGTTCGCCCGCTCCTATCCTCCCCCATGCTCCGCATCCTGCTGCTCTGCACCCTCTGCGCTCTCGTGGGCTGTCGATCCGGCGGCGGACCCACCTCGTTCGAAATCCCCGAAGGCGCTTATGCCAAAGCCTTCGATGTCACGCGCGATGTGCTTCGTGACCGACGCTTCGATCTCGAACGCATCGATGCCGCTCAAGGTGTCATCACCACACGCTCCAAGCAATCCTCCGGACTCTTCACGCCGTGGGACGGCGATCAGTCCGATCTCAGAACCGAGATCGACGATTCCATCAACCACCAATCCAGACGCGTGCGCATCACCTTTGAACCTGAAAACGCCCCTCCCGATGCCGCGCGCACCGCGCATGTCGAAGTCATCGTCTACCGCATGCAAGACAACGGTCTGAGGCCCAATCCCCGCGGCATCATGCTCACATCCCGCACATCCGACCCCGAAGCCGCGAAGCGCGGCGTCGGTCAGCAATATGAAGTCGCAACGACTCGGGACGATCTCCTCGCCGGCCGTCTCGCGCGGGAAATCATCAAGGCGATGAACGAGCCTTGATGCAATAGCGCATCATGCGCCTCGTTGTACCGGTGATGATTTCCAAACTCACCCTCGTCGCGCTCGCCATCGCGTCCGCCGTCATCTCGGTCGAACAGCCGGAGGATCGCCCGCGCCGCAAGCCGCGCCAAGGCGGTGCGCAAAGCGGCATCGTCAAACCCGT
>JBKDPX010000349.1:0-9280 GCA_046342165.1 Phycisphaerales bacterium
TTTCAGTCGTGCCACGCCCGGAGAGCCGCCTTGCAGGATGTATGCAGGACTATTCAAGTCAGTTTCATCTCGTCGCTTTAGGGTGTGATGGTCGGAACAGAGTTCCGTTTCGACTCGGGACGCGATCCGCGCATGATCATAGTGCCACGATAACAAGATACAGCTCTACGCGCAGAACGCATCTGTTCCCGCCGGTTTGTTGCCGTTCAGCGCCGTGTCACGCCGCAAGATCGATATCGTCGTCGGCGTTCATCCACTTGCTCTTGGTCATGTGACGACTGTGGGTCTTCAAGACGCGCTCAAGTTGAGCGCCCGTGATTCCCGCCATCAGGCCGACCGAGCGGATCATGTTGTCATTGAATGTCGCGCGACGATCACGGAAGAGCGTCATCACCGCACGGCATTCGCCCGAGGCATCCTTGCACGACACGATCAACATCGTGGAGTGCTCGACCCAGTGCGCCGAAGCGCCGAGTTGATCGCGCAACTGAGCGACATCGGCCATCACGATCGGCGCGTCGAGTTGTTCGAACTTCGGCCCGATCACACCCGCAAGTTCGTCGAACATCGGATCGATCGATTCTCGCGAGCAGTCGTAGTTTGCGAACGCGCCCAGTGTGAAATCGCCGTCGACACCCGGAAGAAAAATCGCGGCATTGGTCGGACCTGTCTTGCGCAGCACGAGTTCGAGCACGGTGCGCAGCAGGTTTTCCATATCGAGTTCCTGGCGCACAACGGCGTTGAACTCGCTGGTGACGGAAATGTTCTGCATGTTGTCCGAAAGGCTCTTGCATGTCCGGCTGAGATGATCGCACATCGTCTGCAGATGTTGCAGGAGTTTGTCGCGCATCAGCGACTGTCTCGAAAGCGCTTGATCTGGGCTTCCCGCGCACGCCGCGAGCTCCATCAGTCGCGTCGCGTTTGATGACATCGAATCACTCGGCAGGAGGATGTCCGCTGCGCCAGCCCGGATGTAGTTCATGACATGAGAGGCATCCGCATCCGCGGCGATCACCACCACTCGAGCACCCAGATTGGTGATGAGATCGCGAACGAGCGCCTCGGAACCGCCACAGGAAATCTCGTCGATCACGATCAGCGGCCTTGCAGCCGTGTGTGTCGGCGGGCGATCCACGACGATCCATCCCTCCGACGATCCCCCGATGCGTTCGATCACCGCTGAGCGCCGTGCCGACGACACAACCACAAACCTTTCGGCGCCAAGGACGCTGAAGGCAGCGGATGCTTCGGGGTTGGACTTCTTACGCGGCATGAGAGACTCTTCGATCGGGTGAAGTTAGGAACTCTTGGGGTGCCTGCCCCGAGTTCACATCGACCGATCAACCGGGTGGATTCAGTCCGGAGGTCTCGAAATCCGCACAATCGTCACAAACTCTTCGCGCCGCGCAATTCCCGCCACTTGGTCACCGCTTCGGGTTCCCGTGGATAGAGCGGGGAAAGTGCTGCAGGATCGAGCGCATCAAGTTGCGCGCTGACTTCCGCGCATGCGATGGGGTCAAACTCGGGTGCGATGATCTGCAGCTCGCCGCGTCGTTGGGTTTCGATGAACTCGAGTGGCACGAATCGATCCGCGATGAGTGTCCGGATGCCGCGCGTGAGGAATGTCTCAGCGTTCATGACTTCGCCATCGCGCATCACCCGCCGGTTTGAATCGAATGCCGTGATGAACGCGGTGGGGCCCTTGGAGGCAAGCGCAATCGCGAACGGTTTGCCGGTTGCCTCTACACGTTGTGCGACCACGAGGGCCGTCGGAACCGGCACACATGCCGCGCCTGTCGCTTCGGCGATCAACTTCGCTGCGGTGACTGCGAGTCGTGTCGCGGTGTAGCCTCCCGGGCCTACGGACACAGCGACGCGCTTGATCATGCGAGGCGACACCTGTTCGCGAGTGCAGAGCCGTTCCACGCAGGCCATCAGATCGTCGATGTGGGGATCATCCGTCCGAATCGGCTCACTTGCACGCTTTGAGTCCGACAGCAATGCGACACCGGGCGCGAATCGCGACTCGGGACTGAACGCCGAGGGGTTGCTGGTTTCAATCGCGAGTGTCAGCATGGGGCGAAGCCGCGCGAACAAATTTCGCGCGGCGCAAGAAACAAATGGAGCCGGGGGGAATTGAACCCCCGTCCTGTGACAGTCAGCAAAGCGCATCTACGCGTGTAGCCGCTGATTTGATCTCATCGGGTCGGCGGCCGACGGCTGCCTCCTTCCCGACCAGCGCGCGGTGTTGTCTCGCAGTTTGACCCCCGCGTGCGGCGGATCTCTGCCAGCCTGATGTCGTCGGTTCTCGCCCTATCAGGCGTCAGTGAGAACCGCGTGGCCTGTATTAGGCCGCGAGAGCGTAGTTACGCTCAGCAATCATTGTGTTGCATGCTTTTAACGTGGCCTGCATGCTCCACGACGCGCAACGTCTAAGCCTTCCCTGCCCAGTCGAATCCAAATCGGCCCCGTGTTGTCAAAGAACGACGAATCATAGGGCAGGACATTCAAACCTCGCCCGTCTCTTCGGTACACGAAAAAGCCCGCGCGAGTTCGCACGGGCTTTTGTGATTCTGACTTCAATCGCGCCGCACTACTACCGTAATCAGCGCCCCGCAGTTAACCCCAACAAATCAAGCGGAAGGCCACTTCGCCGCTCATTCAGCGACCGTAGCGGCGAACGACACCCTTGACGATGCCCTGCACCTGGCAGAACTTCACGCGGATGGGATCGAAGCTCGGATTCGCCGGCTGAAGACGAATGTGATCATCCTCTTTGTAGAACGTCTTGAGCGTGGTCGAACCGTCCGGCAGCAATGCAACGACCTTGTCGCCGTTTTGCGCCACCTGTGTGCGCTCAATCAGCACATAGTCGCCGTCAAGGATGCCCTCGTCGCGCATCGATTCCCCCTCGACCTTCAGTGCGAAGGTGGACGTCTGACGACCGGGCGCCGGCCCGAGCACATCATTCAAATCGATCTCTTCCGTATCGCTCACGCGCTCGATCGGATTGCCCGCCGCGATCCGCCCGACCAACGGGAACCGAAGCGGACGCGCTTCGTCCGGAACAGCGATGCCGTCAGCGATCGACAAAGAGCGAGCCTTGTTCGGCTCGCGGATCAACGCGCCCTTCTTGATCAAAGCCTCGACGTGCTCGAACACCGTCACCTTGCTCACGCCGATCTCGTCGGCGAGCTCCTGCATCGTCGGCGAATAGCCACGTCGAACCCTGTAATCCCGAATGAGCTGAAGAATCTTGAGCTGCTTTGGCGTGAGATTCATATCCACCAGTCCTTTCTGCTTCCTCATCGCGGCCATGATTGCCGCGACTGTCCCCTGAGTTCACCTTCCCACGACGCACGATCTCTCGACCCGGCGCCGTACACCCTTCCACGATCCCCGTCCCCATTCCATTCCCAATTCCGTTCCCCGCCCCGTGATGTGAAGCGCTGGCGACAATCCCTTCACTCGCCACCCATTGCGCCTCTAAATCCGTCCGCCCCAACACGCGTGCTTCGCCAGAGACATCAACGCCCGCGATCCCTGCAACCAACGGAACCGAAGACTCTTGCCCAGCATTCGGCCCCCCGAATCCGAATTCCCGCTTGATCCCGCGAAGCAAATCCCGCATCGAACCCAACATCGAACCCAACATCGAGCCGATGACACCCGACTCCCGCATCTCGTTCATCCCGCGGCGTGCACTCGTCCAGATCGCGACTGCTGCAGGTCGGCCGCCAAAGTCGGCTTGCGTGAGCCCCGCGTCCGCTCGTGACCTTTCAATCAGGTCCCCTCCACCCAGAGCCGCTCGAACAAACTCTCGTGCGAAATCCCCCCCGGGCCCCAACACCAACACTGGCGGTTCGTAACTCGACATGTCTGTGCTCCATCACTTCTCCCGGACGTCGCGGCGCTTCATCTCCGATGTTCGCGCGTTGACTTCCGAGCCCCTCGGGCTTCCTTGCCCGACTTTCATCACGTTCGATCAAACTGCGGACGGTCCCCGTCCGAACCTGCCTCCACTTGTTCCGACTGCTCTCGCCGCCTCGCGATGTTGCGAACTACTCTTGAGCACTCGTCACGCTGCCGCTCGTGTATCGTTCACCCGATCAACTCACGGCTCGCATGTTCGGGAGATGATAACCAAATACCATCCGCACGGCAAGTCTATTTGGAAGGTGTCCGTTCGGAATTTCCAAAAAACTAGGGAAAGCACTTGTTATTGCCGCGTTTCTGATGCAAAAAAGCCATCTCCAACCCCGCGTTCTCTTGGCCTCCCGCTCGTTTGTGGTGGTGAACAAGCCCGCGGGTCTCCTTTCCGTGCCCGGAATCGGGCCCGACAACGCCGTCTCCCTCCTTGATTTCGTTCGCGATTCGTTCCCAAACGCAAGCGGTCCCCTGATGGTCCATCGATTGGATATGGAAACCTCGGGTGCGATCATCGTCGCGCTCAATCCGGATTCGCAGCGCGAACTCTCCGCTTCGTTCGAGCTCAGAAGGGTGACCAAGCACTACATCGCACTCCTCGAAGGATGCGTCGAACTCGATCAAGGCAGGATCTCGCTCCCGTTGAGACTGGATGTTGATCGCCGGCCGTTTCAGATCGTTGACTTCCTCAATGGCCGCGAAGCCGTCACCGACTTTCAGGTTCTCGAGCGAGGCGCCACTTCCACGAGAGTCCGCTTTACGCCGCTCACCGGGCGCACCCACCAATTGAGAGTCCATGCCGCGACCCCCCGCGAGTTCAGCCGCTTGTCCGCCAATCGCGATCCATGTGTGATTCCCGGCGGGCTCGGGGCACCCATACGCGGCGATCAGTTGTACTCGATGCTTCCGAAAACGGATCGTCTGATGCTTCACGCGCACATCATCGAGTTCGATGATCCCGACAGCGGCAGTCGTCTTCGCGTCGAGGCGCCTTGTCCGTTTTGATCGCGGACTGTTCTGACGGAGAGAACTTGTCGATCGCGAAGTTCTGCCACTTGCGCCTCAACAAAACTGGTATGCTCCTTCCATTGAATTCTGCGATGCATCGCAGACTTTCGCCGATAGCTTTTTCTCGTGATCACCACCAACGCCATCGTTCAGGCCATCTCCGTCCAAGCCGATCGCCGTATGTTCAGCGGCACGGGGTGGACGCTTGATCCGACGCTGGATTTTCTGAACCACGGTTCATACGGCGCGACGCCCTGTGCAGTGCAGGAAGTCGCCGACTCGATCCGCGAACGCGCAGAATCGGATCCGGTTCGGTTTCTGAAGGTCGATCTCGAGCCGATGCTCGATGGCGCTCGTCGCGCGGTCGCCGCGTTCGTGAATTGTCACGCCGTCGATCTTGCGCCGGTCCCCAATGCGACATTCGGATTGGCCACCGTGCTCTCGAGCACGCCGCTCACTCCCGGTGATGAGATCCTGATCACCGATCATGAGTATCAGTCGCTTCAGAACGAACTTGAGCGGGTCTGCCGCGTGACCGGCGCCCGTACGGTGCGGGCCACCATCGACTTCCCGATTGCCTCACCGGACATCGTCTCCGAGCGCGTCATCGCCTCCATCACCCCTCGCACCAAGCTCGTGATCATCTCTCATGTCACCAGCGCCACGGCCTTGGTGTTCCCGGTTGATGCGATCGTTCGCGAGTGCAATCGACGCGGAATCGATGTGATGGTGGACGCGGCGCACGCCCCCGGTCAGATCCCCGTCGATGTTCGTGCGTTGAACCCCACCTATTGGTTGTGCAGCGGACACAAGTGGCTTTGCGGACCTCGCGCCAGCGGGTTCCTCTACGTGCGCCCCGATCGCCAGCGCATGATTCGGCCCATCACGCTGGGCAGTCGCGCCCACAAGGTGCGTGCCGATCGATCGCTGTTTCTCCGCGACTTCGATTACCTCGGTACGGACGACCGTGTGCCGCTGCTCGCGCTTCCCGCGGCGATCGCCCACATGGGACGTATCTTCCGCGGCGGTTGGCCCGCGTTGATGCGGAGAAATCATGAAGTCGCGATGCACGGGCGGCAGTTGATTCTGGATGTTCTGGGAATCGAGTCGCCCGCGCCCGAGTGCATGGTCGGATGTATGTCGACGGTTCCGTTGCCCGAGCCGCCGGCGCACGCGCTCAATCGACCGACGCAGTATGACGATGCGTTGCAAGATGCGCTGTATGAGCGCCATCGCATCGTCGTTCCGGTATGGCGGTGGGGCCCTGCGAATCAGCGCGTGATCAGAATCTCCGCGCAAGCCTACAACACGCCCGAGCAGTATCGCAAGCTCGCCGAGGCTTTGAAGATCGAACTCGCGCTCGAGCGCCGGTGATCAACCTCTCGTCAGGTTTTCGTTTCGAATGAGCACTTCAAGACACGAGCAGACCGTATCGATGTCCTTCTCCGTCATGTCGTTGTAGAACGGCAAGGCGATCGTGCGCTGGCTGACGCTTTCGGCGATCGGGAAGTCGCCGGGTTCGAATCCGAACAACTCGCGATAGAACGGCTGCAAGTGAATGCATGGGAAGTAGTCGGAAGCGCCGATGTCGTGGCTTCGCAGGCCCTTGATGATTCTGTCGCGCTCGTCAACCGTGTAACCGGTCGAGAGTCGCACCACGAAGACGAACCATGACATCGCGGTATGCTCGTCGATGGTCGGCATGATCAGATCGCGGATCCCTGCGAGTCTTCGAATGTAATGTTCCGCGACCTTGTTTCTTCGTTCGATGATCGAATCAAGCCTTTGGACTTGCGCGCAGCCCAACGCCGCGTTGATCTCGGACAGGCGATAGTTGTAGCCGAGTCGTTCATGTTTCAGCCATGAACCGGTGGGAGATCCGCCCGTCGCTCCCGCGGCCATGTGACCCAAGGGGCGGCCTTGATTGCGAAGACTTCTGCACATCGCCGCGACGCGTTCATCGTCGGTCACGATCATGCCGCCTTCGCCGGTGGTGATCTGTTTGTTGGGATAAAACCCGAAGACGCCCGCGCGTCCGAAGTGTCCCGCGGGTCGACCTTTCAGCGTCGCGCCGAGCGCTTCGCAGCAATCTTCGATCAACGGAATCTCATGTCGGGCCGCGATCGACGCATACTGATCCATGTACGCGGGATTGCCGAAGGTCTCGACCGCGAGAATCGCCTTGGTTCGTGGCGTGATCGCTGCTTCAAGCTTCGCCGGATCCATGTTGAGCGTGCGAGGGCAGATATCGACGAACCGCGGTTCAGCGCCGACGAACTGAATGCAGTTCGAACTCGCGATGAAGGAGAACGGCGTTGTGATCACTTCGTCGCCGCGACCGATGTTCAGCGACGACAGCACCAAATGCAGACCCGAAGTCCCGGAGTTCACGGCGACACCGAACTTGCAACCCGCGCGCTGTGCGCACAGGCGTTCGAACTCCTCGACGAAGGGTCCGATGGAAAGTCGACCTGATCGCAGCGCGCGAAGCACGTACTGCTCCTCAAGGTCAGTGATGTCGGGACGCGAAAGCGGAATCTCGTCGATGTGGGCGGCCATGGAGGTGTTGTATCGGCCAAGTCACCGCCTGTGGTGGAGAATCCTGAACCCCCAAGCGGGTTAGGAGGGCTGGTTTCCCTTGTGAATCAGGCTCGTCAGGTGCTCGGTCAGTTCACGCAACCCGCACGAGGGATTCGCAGGGCAAAGTTCGATGCCAAGCGCCGCCTCCGGATTGCCCGTCAGCTCTTTTTCAAGCCTGCGTTGGGCCGTGATCACCGTCGAGTGGTTCGGTCGACCCATCGCTCGCGCGATTTCCGGGAAGCTCATGGTGGTCAGTTTGCGCGCCAGAAAGGCGATCATGCTCCTTGCGAGCACCACGCGCTTGTGGCGGCCTTTCCCCATGAGGCGATCCAGATCCACCGTCAACGCGCGGCAGACCTCATCAATCACCGACTCGATCGCGATGGGCCGCCGCACTCCCCGTCCGGCGCCCGCTCCCAAATCCGACTCCTGCATTCCGAATGCCTTACGAACCAGAATCGCTCCCACCGAGCCGTTGTTCGAGAACTCCGGGAGCAATCGATGCACGGCTTCCACCTGCATCATCAACCCTTCCAACTCGCGGACGCTGCCGCCGTATCCGCCGAGACTGCCAACCGATCGCGCACTGCGATCCGCAATGATCTTGATCGCGGCGTCTTCGATCTTCATCGAGCGACGGTGCGCGAGTTGACGGACGAGCTTTTCGCGCAACTCGGGATCCGGCGTGTCGACGCGAGCGACGATGCCCGACATGAAACGGCTGACCAACTTCTCGTTGAGCTTGCGAATCTCGCGCGGAGGTTCGTCCGAGGCCAGAGCGATCTTCGCGCCATCGAGTCCGACCGAATCCAGCGTGTGCAGCAGTTCCGTCTGCGTCGCATCCTTGCCGGCGATGAAATGCACGTCGTCGATGCACAGCAAGCTCACGCGACGATAGCTCTTGCGGAAGTTCTCGACTTTGTTGGATCGTACCGCCGCGATGAATTCATTCGTGAACGCTTCGGCCGTCGTGTATCGGACCAGCGCCTTGGGATGACGCAGTTGATAGTGATGCAGCAACGCCTGAAGCAAGTGAGTCTTGCCGACCCCGCAGATGCCGTGCACGAAAATCGAGCCTGCACCTTCTTCTTCCGCCAGCCGAACGGCAGCGGCATGCGCCAGTCGATTCGACTGTCCCACGATGAAATTCGCAAAAGAGAACTTGCCGCCGGCGCCGTTTGCCGATCCTGCGCTCGGCGCGGCGCCGGATTTGGTTGCCGGTCGAACCGAAGGCTCCTTCACCGGTTCCTGATCCGCGGGAAACGCATCGCGATCCACCGACATCGTCACGCTCACCGTCGGAGCGACCTCCGCGCACGCATCGCGCAACGTCTGTCCGAAACGACGATCGATCATTTGCGCGAGATATGGCGTGGGCAGCACGACTTCGAGGACATCACCCTCAAGACGCACGCGGGTTTGACCGTCAAAGTACCGTTCGAACTGATCGGCTCCGATGCGCGACTCGACGCGATCGAGAATCGATCGCAGTTTGAGTCCCGTATCGGCGCGGCCGCGCTGTGCGCTGGGGGATCGATGGTCCGAAGCGCTTCTTGAGCGGTGTTCAGCCGCGCCGGAGGTGCTTCGTGTCGTTTGGGAGTTGAGTTCGATCTCTCCGGAATCCACCTTGAAACCACCCCTTCTCGTGCGCTTTGCGGAACCGACGATGAAACCGCCGGGACACGCGCGAAAGTCGCGACGAGTCTTCACAACCCAAGGCTTGAGAGGCCTCGGTCACATCGGTTGTCGTACAGAATCCTTCAAC
>JBKDPX010000350.1:0-3500 GCA_046342165.1 Phycisphaerales bacterium
ATCAAGCTGTATCTTGCCGCAGCCCAGGATCGCCCGAAAACCAAGCCCGCTACGGACGAGGAGCACGTTCACCACCATGCGCATTATCTTTATCATGCGCACGACGATCATGGTGATCATGATCACGCCGAAGACGCGCACGACCATGATGAAGCGCATGCTGGGGCGCACATCCACGAAGAGTTCGAATACACGGTTGTCGGCGTTCTCAAGCCGACAGGCGGAAGTCATGACCGAGCGATTTTCACGGACTTGGTCGGCTCGTGGATCATTCACGCGCATGATCGACGGGAACGCGAAGCGCATGTCGAGACCACGACCGAAGCGGATCTCATCGAGTCCGACAAGAAGATCACGGGTGTCTATCTGCGGCTGGTCACGCGCGACGGATCCGACACACCCGCGAATCTCCCGCAGGTATTTGATTCGCTGCGACGGGACGGTTCCTTGACGGTTGCGCAACCGAAACAGGAAATCGATGGATTGTTCCGCATCGTCGGAAACATCGATCGGATCTTCATCGCGATCGCCGCGGTTGTGATGTTGAGCAGCGGAATCGCGATCATGTTGGCGCTGTACAACTCGATGGAGCAGCGGCGTCGACAGATCGCCGTGCTTCGAGTGCTCGGCGCGAGCCAAGGACGGGTCTTCGGACTCGTGCTGACCGAGTCGGTCTTCATCGGCCTGTTGGGCTGTGGCACCGGGATTTTGCTCGGTCTCATCGGCGCGATGGTCACCGCACAAACAATCAAGAGCACCTTGCACATCGTGCTTTCGTCGGCATTGCCCGCGAACGAACTCATCGCCGTTTCGATCGCAACGGTGCTTCTCAGCGCGATCGCGGGATTGATCCCGGCGGTTCGTGCCTATCGCACGAGCGTCGGCGAGAATCTCAGGCCATTGGGATGAGCCGATCGCTTTCCGACGATACGATCCGTCGCAACCGGAGCCGATCATGAAGACTTTTTGGATGTTGATGGCGATTCTTGTGGTGGCGGGGTGTTCTTACCTCGCATGGTCGGCCATGTCACAGTCCCGTGATCGCGCGGAACAGGCTCGCGTCAAAGCAATTGAGGCCATGAACGCCATGGAAGCCTCGCGAGCGAGTGAAGTCGCGCCCGCACCCGCAGTGATCGCCACCAAAGAAGCGACGGAAATCACGAGCACACCGCCGACAACACCGACGGCGCCGGTTTCTCCGCCTCCGGAACCCGCGGATGCGAAGTCATCCGTTGAAACCGCACCCGCCGAGTCCCCCGCTCCAAAGTCCGCGGACATCGTCCAATCCCCTGCACCGCAAGGCACCGTCGGCGCGAAACCCGGCGTGTATGACGTCGCGCCCAACACGTTGGAAAACCAACCTGACGGATCGATCCTGGTGGATGGCAAGTTCAAGATCACCGGTGACGGAAGCGTCGAGCGACCGTTCGATGTTCCTTGGGATCTGCTCATCGGATCTGAAAAGACGTACAACCCCACCGAGAAACTCACTCGAATTCCCCAAGCGGTCGCAATGCTTGACGGCAAATACGTGCGATTGACCGGCTACGTTGCCTTCCCGATGTACGTGCAGGAACCCCGGGAACTGCTTTCGATGCTGAATCAGTGGGACGGATGTTGCATCGGCGTCCCTCCCACTCCATACGACGCCGTCGAAGTCACATTGAAGCAAACCGTCAATGAAGATGATCGCATGGCGACATTCGGCGCGGTTGAAGGACGCTTCGGCGTCAAGCCTTATGTCGTCGGTGACTGGCTTGTGGGCCTCTACATCATGGATGAGGGCGTGTTACACGCCAAGCAATTCGGCGGCGCCGGCTCGTAACGCTCAAAGCCACTTTTTGCGCTTGAAATACGTGAGCAACACGATCGCACTCGCGGCGCAGAGTCCGAGCGCGAACATGTAGCCGTACTTCCATTGCAGTTCAGGCATGTTCAAGGTCGGCTCACCGGTCTTGAAGTTCATGCCGTAGACACCGACGATGAACGTCATCGGCATGAAAAGCGTCGCGATGATCGTCAGAACTTTCATCACTTCGTTCATGCGGTAGCTCGCCTGAGAGAGTTGCAACTCCATCAGCGCGGCGAGAATCTCCCGACGACTCTCAACCAAATCCATCAACTGCACGCAGTGATCATGGCAATCCCGGAGATGGATTCGAGTCTCGGCGGTAAAGATGCCGTGCTCGTCACGGATCAGCGAATTCAACATGTCGCGCATGGGCCAGACCGCCCTTCGAATCCGCATCAACTCGTGACGCAATTCATAAAGCCGCCGCGTGAAACCGGAATTGACGGCGTTCATCTGAGAATCCTCAAGGTCCTCCACTTCCGTCCCGACGCGCTCCGTGACAGGGAAGAATCCGTCGATCGCTGCATCAATCAACGCATATGCGAGATAGTCCGCGCCTGATTCCCGGATTCTCCCGATTGACCTGCGAATGCGATCGCGAACGCCGTCAAAGCAATCCGATGCCCCTTCCTGAAAGGTAATGACAACACCCTTCAACACGAACAAGCTGATCTGCTCGGTATGGACGCACGCCGCGGCATTCGAATGCTCCGGCGCAAGCAACACCAGATACAGGTCATCGCCGTATTCCTCCACCTTGGGCCGCTGGTGGGTATGCATCACATCCTCGAGGGCGAGTTTGTGAAGACCGAAGCGACGACCGATCGCCGCCACCACATCAGCGTCCGCCAAACCCGTCACATTGATCCACCGGACGAATCCCGGTTGCACCTCCGACTGCACATCCGCCGAAGTCGCGTTCTTCAGTTCCCGCAATTGAGTCGCGTCATACTCGAACAATTCGAGCGTGGTCGGTCTGGCGTGCGGATCGGACACGATCATCCCCGGAACGGAGCCTTGAGGAGCCCTTCTTGAGCGGGTGCCGGTTCTTTTCCGTGGTTCATGTTGCTTCTGAGGTGCCAATCCAATCCTCCGGCTCGGGCGAAGCCATGCACGATCGACCTCCGCAGTGTAACCTTACGACATGAGCCACGTTCGCATACTCGCGCTGATTCCGATGCTTCTGGCTGTCCTCATGGGATGTCAGGATCCCTATTACGACACAATGGAAGCGTTCGGCAAGCACAAGCGGGCACTGTTGATCTCAAGGATCGAATCGACCAAGCAGGAACTTGTCGCCGGTCGCGCGGCATTCGACCAGGCTGCGACGGGATTTCGCAACCTTGTGAACTCCGCCCCCGGCGCGTACCGCGATTCATTCGAGGATGCCGAGGACGATTACGAAGAATGCGAAGATCGTTCGAGAGCTCTTCGTCGACGCATCCAATCCGTCGAAGGTGTGGCAGAGGCGCTGTTCAAGGAATGGGAGAACGAACTGGCGAACTACACCAGCGGATCTCTTCGGAGGACAAGCCGCGATCAACTTCGAACGGCGAGGGAGAAGTATGACGACATGATCGCGGCGATGAATCGCGCCGCGGACTCCACTGAACCTGTTTTGATTTTCTTCAAGGATCAGTCTCTGTTC
>JBKDPX010000351.1:0-2049 GCA_046342165.1 Phycisphaerales bacterium
CCATGACAAAGTCATCTGTCACCTCGGCGATGATGAGAACTTCCGCTTGCGCGACAAGTCTCGCGAGTCGTTTGTTCCCGGCAAGTTCATCGCGCCGCACTCGGCGTGCTTCGATCATGCCGGGAACATCTTTGTCGTCGAATGGGTCGAAGTCGGGCGCGTGACCAAGCTCAGGAAGATCGACTGAGCACCCGCATTTCTTATGATCTTCGCACGCGACCGCACTCGATGCAGCGGCCGCGAGGTGCAGCTTCGTCCGCATCATCCACCGCGGGATCCAATCCGCAGAGTTTGCAGCCATCGGTCATCCTGATCCTGTGGCGCGCGAGCTTTCGACGCTTGTTCACGCGAAGCAGCGCGATCACCGCACCGACCGCAATCGCGAGGGTGACTCCCCCTGCGATGATGCGCGCGGCGCCGAGCTCGGGAACCGACCGATCAAGCGTCATCGCGATCAATGCGATCGCGATAATCGCCGTCGCGACACGAAGCGAACGCGAATGTCGGAGAGCGCCGCTCAACGATTCGACTCCCTCGCGGATTGAAAGCGCTTCAGTCTCGTCTTCATATCGTTGAGCTCTTCTCCGGAACCGCCGGCCGCGGCCTCAAAGAGTCGCACCGCCTCTTCCTGCGTCTTCACCGCCTCGTCGAGCCGACCGTTCTCGAACAGCGCGAGAGCGAGGGTATCAAGGATCATTCCGTCGGCTCGATTGGTGATGTCCGCGGCGCGTGAAGCCCACTCGAGCGCCGTTGCGAGGTCTTTTCCTTCAAAACGGGTGTTATCGAGCATCTCCCACGCGAACGCGTTGAGCGCGGCGGGATTGTCACGCATTTCACCGGCAACCGCCTCGCGCGCGATGGCGATCGCGGAGCCTCCACCCTCGCGGGAAGCGCTGAGGAACCGTCTGACCGTGCCCTCGGCTTCGAGCACGTAATCCTCCATTGATTTGGGATTCAATGCGATTTGCGATGCGAGTTGTGCGCGGAGATCAGAGGGATGACCGTGCCACACAACCTCTCCGCCGCCTCCGACGATGAAACATGTCGGAAGCGTGGTGATTCCGCGCGCATTCAACCACGTCTTGGCGAGCGTTCCTTTGAGTCCCGGTGCATCGTCGGCACACACGGGCATCGGCAACGAGTTCGGAAATCGTTTGATGAATCTCGACGCTTGCTCGTCAAATCGTGCTCCCGCGATTTCGTCATACTCCCACACGTTGACGGCGACGAAGTCGAGAGCAGCACCGGCTTCGCGTTTGAGGGCGGCGATACGCGGCATCGCGCGTCGGCAAGGTTCGCTCCACGATGACCAGAACAACAGCACAACGGTGCGATCGGATTCGAAACTCTCCAGCCTGTCATCGGTGATCCATCGCGCGCCTTGCAGCGAAACGGGGGCGTCGTGGCGCTCTTGCGCGAACGCAAAGGTCATCGAGAAAGCCAACACAAGCGGTATGACGAAGCGTTGCATCCATGACATGGCGGATCATAGTGATGATGCGCTTACGCTCGTTTCGTTCCTTTGAGCAATAATCCCGCATGAAGAAACTGCTCTCCCTGATCGTTTCATGTGCGCTTGCCGCCGCCGCGACCGCTGATGAAGGAATGTGGCTGCTGACGAATCCTCCACTGAAAGCGATGAAAGAGGCGTACGGCTTTGAACCATCGCGCGAATGGCTGTTGCACATGCAGCGCTCCTGCGTTCGATTCGAGACGGGAGGTTCGGGTTCGCTCGTGAGTGCCGACGGCCTTGTGATGACGAATCACCACGTGGGCAGCGACATGATCGGCACTCTGTCGAGGAAAGAGCGGGTTCTGCTGATGGACGGCTTCCAGGCGCGAACGCGCGCCGAGGAGTTGCGCTGTCCGGATCTTGAATTGCGCGTATTGCAAGAGATCGAGGATGTGACGGCGCGTGTCAACGCCGCGGCGAGCGAGTCGAAGAACCCGGCGGAGGCCGGCGTCGCCAGAAGACGGGCGATCGCGGATATCGAATCGGAATCCGAACGGATCACGGGACTCAAGAGCCAGGTGGTCACGCTGTACCAA
>JBKDPX010000352.1:0-1052 GCA_046342165.1 Phycisphaerales bacterium
AAACGATTCAAATTGAATTTCATTCGAAGAGTTCGCGCCACGCGGCGACAAGTTCACCGGTGATCGGTCCCGGTCGTCCCGCACCGATCGAACGCTGTTCAATCGCGATGATCGGCAGCACACCCCAACTGCTGTTTGTCAGGAACACTTCGTCCGCATCGAGCACATCCGCAATCGATAACATGCGGCGCTCGGTGTCGATGTCAAAGCCGTGACAACGATCGAGAACCCAGCGACGCGTGACTCCGGGTAACACAGGGCTTGGAATCGGTGTCGGACCGGATGATGGAGAATCGGGATTGATTCCGGCGACCTCTGATTCCTCGCCGCGCGCGATCGGTGTCATCACGCGTCCGTTTTTCGCGACAAAGACATTGCTTACACAACCGCCGCACAGATGGTTTGACACCTGAAGCACCAACGCTTCGGCCGCGCCCTTACCCGCGGCGATTTGAAGTTCGCGCA
The DNA here is from genome assembly GCA_046342165.1 of Phycisphaerales bacterium. GTDB lineage: Bacteria > Planctomycetota > Phycisphaerae > Phycisphaerales > UBA1924 > JBEIUO01. Next base: position 466 of record JBKDPX010000352.1, read on the forward strand.
GTCGCGCCCAGTAATTGACGGTCTTGTGACCCTGTGTGGGATCAAGCGGGTTGGCCTTGAAATCCGCGACGCCGATCGCGACACCTTTTTCAAACATAACATCGGGGTACACGGTTGCGGGTTGGGCCACAATGAGCAAGGTCGGCGTGAGTTCTCGTTGATTCGTTCCACGATCAAGCAAATTGAGATCACCCGCGGTGATACTCAAACGAATGCGAAAGCGAGAGGATTCGTGCTCTTCGCAAGCCTTCATCAATGTGCGCTCACACGCTTCGACCAGCGGATTGACGCGAATGGATTCCGCCAACCCCAACGATCTCGCCGATTCCGCGAGGCGCGAAATGTGTTCGAAAACGTGGAGGATCCGTGGTTGTGGATCGCGCACACCGGTCATGGTTTCGAACAAACCCACGGCGTGCTGAAATCCCGCATCAAAGGCTGACACGCGGGCGTCCTCGCGGTTGACAAAGCCGTCGTTCGGAAAGATCGTGGCCATGTCTCAACGATTGTGCGGAAATCCGTCGATCATCCGTCGGAATTCCGGGAATTGTTCCCACCGGAAGTTGCACCAGGGCGGATGAGTCGAG
>JBKDPX010000353.1:0-15198 GCA_046342165.1 Phycisphaerales bacterium
CATTTGGATGCCTCGGTCGAGTAACAAGTTAGCGGACCAAGGAGCATGCGCCATGGAGCGATCAGAGGCCGCTTTTCCTGCCGACTCGATTTTCTTCAGAGAAATCGATCGAATCGTATTGCGATTTGAGGCGATAGCTCATAGGTTAGGAGTTCGCACGCCCGTTCGGGTGTACATCGCGAGCCAACCACGCCGCGACTGCTGTCATTGGGGTCCTTCGGAAGGAGAAAAAGAATGTTGACCGTTTCTCGTTGCTCGGCTCTGGTCGCTTTCGCCGGATTGGCGTCTTCAGCACTGGCGAGTCCTCCGCTTGAGTTGGTCATCAACTCGAACATCGGACTTGGAGCGGTTCCCCCGGACTGCACCCTTGGCGAAGTTTGGAACATGGCGGCAGGACCGTTCGACAATCCTCGTATTGACAATCAGGGTCGGATGCTGGTTTCGGGCCAATTGGATTCCGCAACGAATCCGGGCGGAACGGTGACGACTGCGAATCGACGCGTGTACATCTACGGGGTTCCCGGCAACGTTCGCATGATCGCTCGCGATGGACAAAGCGGCGTCGCACCGAACACGTTCACATCGCTCAACATCGCGAATCCTAACAACTGGTGGCACAACACAACCACAAACGGCGCGGGATTAGTCACATTCCCGACGCTCTCTCCGAACGGCACGATCTTCTGCGCATCCAACCTGAATGGCACGGGTGCGACCACGACCAACAACACGGCGTTCTTCACGGGAACGTATGACTTGGCGACCGGCACCAAGACCTTGGCAGTCGTCGCACAGCGCGGCGTGGTTCCCACGGGCGGCATCGCACCGGGAACGGTGGGCGCTTTGTGGAACACCAATATGTCGCTCAGCACGTCGCAATACGGCGTGAACGATGCGGGCCAGGTTGTGTTCCAGTCTTCGCTCACGGGCGGTGATGTTTCGGGAACGACGAACAATGACGGCTTGTGGATCGGCAAGCCTGGAGATGTGCGCATGCTGATGCGCAAGGGGCAAATCGCTCCGGCGAACGTCGGCGACAGCACGCTGCTGATGGACGCAGCACCGACCTTCGGCATGTTCGTGAATCAGAACGGCGAGGCGTACTGGGTAAGCAAGTACCGCGCCGCGACCGGCACAGGCGCGACGGCGGCGACATTGAACGTGAATCAAAACGCGATGTTCACCACGATGGGCGGAACGCTCCAGCAGGTGTTGCGTCAGGGACAGCAGATTCCGAGCATGAGCACCGGTGTGATCGCCAATACCGGAAGCGTCGCCCCATTCAGTCACGTCAACGGCGGATTCACAAACACCGGCAAGATCCTGATGCACTGCCAAGTTTCCGGCCCCGGAATCATCGCCGGAACCAATGACCGTACGATCTTGCAATATGAAAACGGGACATGGACGACTCGCGTCCAATCGGGTGTAACCTCAACGGGCATCGCAGGCGTGGAGTTCCTGAACTTCAATACATCAAACAGCCGCGCGAATAACCGTGGTTCTTTGCTCCTTGCCGCGAACTTGACCGGTCCTGGAGTCACCTCCGGTGTTGACGACATGGGCCACTTCCTGCAGAAGGCCAACGGCGAACTGACGTTGATTTATCGCCGCGGCTCATTGCTGAACCTCCCCGGCCTCCCCGCGGATGCGGTGATCGTCGACGGAATCTCATCGCAGGCGGGCGTTGGAATGAACAACCTAAACCAGGTGGTTTGGAATGTTTCGGTGCAATCCTCGGAATGGGGAACTGCGCCCAACAACTTCCGTCCGGCGGTCTTTGCGTGGACCCCCAAAGACGGGCTGATGCTTGTGGCGGTCGGAGGCGCGGGCACGAACAACCAGTTCGTGAACGACCTTGGCTCTGATGCATCACAGTTGACGATCTTCCCGTCGACCAACGGCGGCGGCGGTTGTGCAGGGTTCGCGGACTCGGGATGGCTCGTGATGCGTGCAACGGATGGATTCCAGCATCAAGCGATCTATCGCACAATGCTCCCCAGTTGTGTCGGTGATTACGACGTGAACGGAGCGGTCGACGGAGATGACGTAATTGCGTTCTTCGCTGACTGGGATGCCGCGAAGACTGATGCGGATGCCAACAAAGACGGTGCGGTTGACGGCGACGACGTGATCAGCTTCTTCGGCGCTTGGGATCAGGGCTGCTGATTCAACGAGAGATTCTTGAGGCGCGTGCGAAAGCATGCGCCTCGATTTGCAGTTGGATGTTTCACACAGAGAACGGAGAATGGAACGATGAATCGACTGGGTGCATGGATGTTGTTCGCAGGGGCGGCCGCGCCCGCTCTGGCGCAACCGTCGATGGTGATCATGGGATTGGGCGGCACCGATCTGTCACCGGACGGCGCAACGGTGCTGGGTTCGTACTACGACGCGGCGAGTCAGAAGGGCCGACTTGCGAAGTTCAACATCGTGTCCGGTTTGTCGGAGGTGAGCGTTCCGGATCTCGCAGGCATCGCACGATTCAGCACTGATCTTCAGACGGTTCTGTACACGGGTTACAACCTCGAGAACTTCAACAATTCGACAAACAGCATCACCTACGGCACTCCGACGCAGTATCAAACAACGGGACTGGCTTGCACCTGGCGCAGCGGCATCGGTCGCAGCAATCTTGGAGTTTCGCCGACGGGGAATCGTTGCGACTACACCATCAATGCTCCGTATGACATTTCGGGAGACGGCCGCTGGGTGGTTGGCGGCCAGTGGACCAACGGACTATGTGGCGCATTTCGCGCTTTCGTGGTGGACTCGATCTCGCGTACATTCACGCAACTGCCGATTTCGTATGAAGGCGCACCGGCATTCACATTCGCTTCGGCGACGCGCGCGAATTGCGTAAACAACAACGGAACGGTCGTTGCGGGATATGACCAAAACTATCCGCCACAAGGCGGTGGAGTTCAGGTTCGTCGACCGGCGGTATGGGTGAAGAATGGATCAACCTGGACACTCACGGTGTTGGAGCGTGCAGGAGGCGAGATTTTCGTGATGAACGATGCCGGCGATATCGTCGGCGGCAAAGACAGTTTGGGCCAACTGTGCAGATGGATCCGACAAGGCACGACGACGACGTGGATCAAGGAAGTGATCCCCGGGGGCAACGGAGTCATTCCGATGGCGATGAGCGCTTCCGGAAATGCGATGGTCGGCGATGTGTTCATCTGGACGCCGGAAATCAACGAAGGAAACGTACTCAACCTGAACGATCATCTTTTCAATCTCGGAGCGACTTGGCTCGGCGAATATCGCATTTACAACCCGCTCGGCCCCGCCGTTTGGGACATCAGCGACGATGCGACGAAGATTCTCATCCGTGGATCCGATGATCGCTCCCTCTGTCTGAACACTTTCTCCTCCGCGCTTATCGATATGACAGGATCGACGGCCTGCGTGCCGGCGCAAATGATCCTCGACCCGGTATCAGATACGGCCGTGGCGCCAGCGCCGGGGTACTACACGTACGGCGTGATTCTCAACTGCATGGCGGGCGGCACTTGGCCGTTGAACTATCAATGGCAAAAGGAGAACGAGTCGGGCGAATGGGTCGACCTTTACGATGATGTGTATTGCAACTCGACCTACGCGGGCGCGAGCTTTGATGTGAAGGCTCCCACCACTTCGCAGTTGCGATTGGGATTCCTGAGCGGCACTTGGCGCGGCCGTTATCGCTGTGTGGTTTCCAATGCGTGCGGACAGGTGATCAGTGACGTCGCGCGCGTGGGTTCATGTCCCGCGGATTACAACTTCGATGGAGGGGTGGATGGAGACGATGTGATCTCGTATTTCGCGGACTGGGACACCTCGAATCCTGACGCAGACTTCACAGGCGACGGAGGAGTGGATGGCGATGACGTCATCGTGTTCTTCTCCCGTTGGGACCAAAGCTGCTGAACGGCGACAGTCAGATCCACTCATGAACGACGTCGATACTCCGAGGGTGTCGGCGTCGCTCTCTTTTTGCGGCGCGAGGGCAAGCCCTACCATCGTTGCATGGTTGAGAACCCATATCCCGAGAGCACGGCGTCCGCATGGGTCCATGCAGTGGCGCGTTTCGGGCGGGAAATCCTGATGATGATCGCGGGATTCGGAAGGTTCGTCCGATTCACGGCCGCGGTGTTGGTGGGTTTGCGGTCATTCAAGATCTGGACGCGCGAGGGGCGACTCGCCAAGCAGTTGTATTTCGTCGGAACGACATCGGCGCCAGTGGTTGCGATCACGGGCGGGTTCATCGGCATGATTCTTGCGCTTGAGGGATTCCGCCAGTTCGAAGCGATCGGTCAGCAGAGCCGACTCGGCGGCATCATCAATCTTTCGATGGTGAAGCAACTCGGTCCCGTGTTGTCAGCGGTCATGTTGGCCGGACGCGTGGGCTGTTCGCTTGCGGCGGAACTGGGTTCGATGCGCGTGACTGAGCAGTTGGATGCGATGCGCGCGTTGGGAAGCGATCCGATCCGCGTGTTGGTCGTGCCGCGATTTCTGGCGTGCGTGCTGATGATTCCCGCATTGACGGTGGTCTCGAACCTCTGCGGCGTGGCCGGCGGCTGGGCGATCACGACCCAATACTACAACGCGGATCCCGAACTCTACATGCGCTACAGCGCGCAGTTCGTGACGTGGTTCGACATCGCAAGCGGACTCGTGAAGGCGGCCTTCTTCGGCGCGGGCATCGGTATTATATCATGTTATAAAGGATTCTCGTGTCGCCCGGGTGCCGAGGGCGTCGGCCGCGCGACAACCGAGAGCTTCGTCATGAACTTCATCTGCATCATCGTGATGTCGATCGCGCTCGTGAAGTTGCTGAATGACATCGATTTCTGGCTGTACGACGGTGTGCAGAGCGTGTTTATGTAAGAGGTGGGCCTTGGGCCGCAGAAGATGGACCTCAGGCCGGAGGCGGCGGCGAATGATCAAGGCCGGGCGGATTTGCGGGGGGCGATTGAGAACGCCAATCCGAAGATGAACGCGATACCGCCGACGGCGAAGACCCGAAGCTGCCAACCGGGATTTGAGATCGCATTTTCCATGAAGGTGTTGGTGGGCGCCGAGCGAGGCATCAGTCTCAACGCCGCTTCGAACTGCCATGTGCCCGGTTGAAGCTCATCGGGGCCGGGCTTCTTTCCCGCGCGCATTCTCGGATAGTTCAGGCGCTCGTGAGTGAAGCCGCCTTCTTCTTTGAACTCGTAGAGGTCGAAGACCCATCCCTTTCGGAGCGTTTGCGCCCAACCGGCTTCGGTGCCGGGAAGAGGTGATTTCGCGACCATGATGAGCCGCGGCTTCATCTCACCGGAGTTCATGCGGCGATTGAGTTCGTCAAAGTCCATGCCGGTCGCATCCGCCATTCGGAAGATGCGAAACCAATCCTCGTGACTTTTGAGATCGGGAAGCTGAACGGGATTGACGAGTGTGGCGAGCAGTGAGACCTTGTCACCGTTGTAATCGACGACGAGCTTGCGCAAGCCGCCTTCGGTGACATCGGTGATCTTCACGGGCTTGTCGCGAAAAGTGAAGGACGCGGAGTCGTAGGGTGCGAAGGCGAAGAGCTTGCGGTCGGCTTCCTCGTTGAACTTCGCCATGCGATGAAAAAGCGAAACTCCCGAGACGCCCATTCCCACGAGGCCCGCGAGTGCGAGAGTGAGAGCGATCGCTCGGGAGTGCTTCATGACGTTAGATTCGGACTTCAGTGGCCTGAGGATGCGGGTGCGTGCACATCACCGTGCGCGGAGTGGTCGGCGTGCTGCCCGGGCTTGGTATCAAGCGCTCCGGAGACACCGTGTGAGGTGCGCGTGCGGTTCTTGGTCGAACCCTCATGCGCGTGGCCGCCGTGAGCGCCGTGGCCGTGTGAGTGCGAGTAGGCTTCGATCGCGGCAAAGTCGGCCTTCATCGCCGCTTCGCTATCTGCAGGAGCCGGCTCCGAGGCAAGACGCATCGAAAGCGATTTGATGATGGACGCGGCCTCATCGGACATGCCCTTCATCCCGCCCTCGAGATCTTCGACGGCGTGCATGCGGGCGCCCGAGATCGGCGCGCGCTTGATCATGGCGTCGCGCAGATGTCCGGCGGCATGCCCCAAGGCATCGATCGCTTCGAAATGTGATTCAAGTGAAGCGCCCGAAACGAACTGAGATTTCGCGGCGAGTTCATGTGCGTAGCCATCGAGTTGACGACAGACGAGGCGATTCTCGACATACTTCGCGTCAGTGAAGAAGACGGTCTGGAAACGATCACGAGCGCTCTTGACCGGAGTCGTCGTGCCGCCCGCGACAACGGGGCCGGACTTCCACGGCGTGACGCGGTCGCGCGTGAGGAGGTCCATGGAGGTGAATCCGATGAAGATGACAACGGCGAAGTAGCAGAACGCCATCACCATCGTGTTGATCGGCTTGTCGTACTTGAGTTGCATGAAGAACGCCATGACGAGCGCGGCTTTGACGCTGGCGATCGCCATGACGACGACGATGTTCACCCACTTGGGAAAGGTGAAGTCGAAGGCGTTCTGGAACCAGATTTCGAACTGCGCCTGCCCGACCGTGAGGATCGTGAAGACAAGCAGCAGGAAGAGGATCGAGCGCAGGATCAGCGGACCGACGATGTGGTGGCTGTGTGCTGCGTGATCATCGTGAGCGTGTGAATGGGCGTTCGCCATGTGTGTGCTCTTCTTGCGAGGTGCGTGCGTGAATCGTTTCGTGCGGCTTGCGGAATCAGTGGATCAGATACAGAAGGGGGAAGAGGAAGATCCAGATGAGGTCGACCAAGTGCCAGTACAGGCCGGCGATTTCAACACCGGTGTAGTAGGTCGGGCCGTAGACACCTTTGAGGCTCTTGAAGTAGACGCGGGCGATCAGGATCATGCCGATGATGACGTGCAACGCGTGGAGCGCGGTGCCGCAGTAGTAGACGCTCCACCACAACGGAAGATGCGGATCCTGGCCGAAGGGGTAGTCAAAGAGCACGCCCGGGCGCTTGCCGATGCTCCACTTCGGAATGTACTCGAACAGCAACTTGATGGCGATGAACGCCGCGCCGCTGATGAAGGTGATGAGCAGGTTGACACGCGCACGGGCCTGCTGATTGGTCTGGAAGCAGTAGATTGATGCGGCGATCGTGTAGCTCGAGATGAGCAGAACGATGGTGTTCAATCCACCCCAGCGCCAGTCGAGGCTCTGAGATCCTTCGGCCCATGCCGCGGGATACATCGAGCGGAAGAGCGAGTAGGCGCAGAAGATACCTGCGAAGAGCAGGACTTCGGTGGTGAGGAAGAGCCAGAAGCCGAGCTTCAGTCCGTCAAACTCTTCTGCCTGGTTTCGCCAGTGATGGCCGTGCACGTAGCGGGCCCAAAGCGGTTTGGATTCCGAGCCGCCCGCGGTGTGGTTGTGCGTGTCGATCGTGCTCATGAGTACATTCCCGGAGTGTGCGTCGTGAATCAGGCGCGGGGTTCGTCAGGATTGCGGAGGCCGAACGTGTGGTTGTGCAACGCCGCGGCAGCACCGCCCGGCAACGGCGCGGGGCGGGGGTAGTCTTCAGGCTTGCAGTGCGGGGGAACAACGGTGTCGAAGTCGTACGGACCGTGAGTGGCGATGGGCTCGCGCGGGAAGTTGTGGGTTTCCGGCGGGCTGTCTGCGAGCCATTCCATGGTGAGGCCGCCCCAGGGATTCGGATGCGCCTTCTTGCCCGCCACAAGCGAGGAGAGCAACACGAGCGCGTGAATCACGAAACCGACGAGCAGGCCATAGGAGCCGTAGGTCGAGATCGCGTGGAGCAACTGGAAGGTCGGATGATCGGGGTAGGACGCGTAGCGACGCGGCATGCCCTGGCTACCGAGGAAGAACTGCGAGAAGAAGGTGACGTTGAAGGAGATGAAGACGATCGTCGCTGCGAACATCGCGGCGCGTTCGTTGTAGTCACGACCGAACATCTTGCTCCACCAGTGGTGAATGCCGGCCATGAACGCGATGATGGTTCCACCCATCATGACATAGTGGAAGTGTGCGACGACGAAGTACGAGTCATGCAGGTGAACGTCGGTGGAAAGCGTTCCCAACGGGAGACCGGTGAGTCCGCCGATGGAGAACAGGAAGAGGAAGTAGAGCGTGTAGAGCATCGGGGTGTTGAAGCGGATCGAACCCTTGTAGAGCGTGGCGATCCAGTTGAACACCTTAACAGCCGTCGGGATGGCGACGAGGAATGTGAGCGCCGAGAAGACGGTGCTCGCCAGTTCGCTCATGCTCGTGAACATGTGGTGGCCCCACACGATGAACGAAACGCCTGCGATACCGAGGCTCGCGAACGCGACGGCGCGATAGCCGAAGATCTGCTTGCGCGAGTGGACGGCGATGGTCTCGTTAATGATCGCCATGCCGGGCAGAATCATCACGTACACCACCGGGTGGCTGTAGAACCAGAAGAAGTGCTGGAAGAGCACGGGATCGCCGCCGAGCGAGGGATCGAAGATTCCGATCTTCAGCACGCGTTCCATCGTGAGCAAGAGCAACGTGATGCCGATGACGGGCGTTGCGAGAACCTGAATGACCGCGGCGGAGTAAATGCCCCACACAAAGAGCGGCATATCGAACCAGCCCATGCCGGGCGCACGGAGTTTGTGAACCGTGACGACGAAGTTCATGCCGGTCAGAATCGAGCTGAATCCGAGAATGAATGCGCCGAGGACCATCAAGATGACGCGCGAGTTGGCGTCGGGATCGGTGGCGGTCGAGTACGGGGTGTAGAAGGTCCAGCCCGTATCAACGCCGCCGAGCAGAATCGATCCGACCGCAAAGAGCGATCCGAAGACGTAGATGTACCAGGAGAGCAGGTTGAGTTTGGGGAAGGCGACGTCCTTGGCGCCGATCATGAGCGGCAGGAGGAAGTTGCCCAATGAAGCGGGCACGCTGGGCACGATGACCATGAAGACCATGATCGCGCCGTGGAGCGTGAAGATGCGGTTGTACAGGTTGTTGCCGTCTTTGATGTTGTCGGCATCGCCCTTGATCCATCCCATGCTGCGACCGAAGTCGCCGAGGAACTGACCTTGGACGGTCTGACGATCCTGCATTTTGGGTTTGCCGGATTCATCGAGGACGGCTTTGCCCGCGTCGTCGACGACGGGAACCTGCACCACGGTGGAACGCGTGGGTTGCAGAAGTTCGGTGCGAACCGCGATGGCCGCCATGCCGCCGATGAAGAACATCGTGAGGATGGCGAAGAGATACATGACGCCGATCTTTTTGTGATCGACCGTTGTCATCCAATCCCATACCGTGGCGGCGAAACCGCCCTTGGACTCGAGGTAACTGCCGTGATGCCCGTGATCGTGTGCGTTTGACATACAAAACTCCGACGAACGATGCTGAGCGAGTGTGAAACCGCTTGAACCTTGGAATTACTTCGCCGCGGGTGCTGGCGACAGTGTCTTGATGTACTCGTAAATGGCGTTGAGCTGTTCATCCTTGAGCAGCGCGGGCGGATAAGGCGACATGTTGTTGCCCTTTCCGGCGATGACCTTCTTGCCCGGCTCGCGTACGGATTCCCAGATGTAGTTCTTGAAAGCGACTTCGTCCGCCTTCTCGGCCGCGGTCATCCGGGAACCGTCTTCGAAGACCGAGTCACGAGCACGGAGATCCTTCCAGGTCGGGCCGGTGTTATCCGCGCCATCGATGGAGTGACACGAAGCACAGCGGCCCTTGTAGAGCTGATTGCCCCACTTCACGAGGTCATCCGGAGTGCCGACGTACGTGAGCCACTTCTCGTAGACATCCTTGGGAACGACACGGAGAATCGCCGCCATTTCACTGTGTTCCGTGCCGCAATACTCGGCGCAGAAAATCCAGTGATCGGTGTAGCGAACGCCGTTCAAGAAGGCCTTCTTGGGTTCATTGAACTGCAGCGGACGAGGAGGATTGTCGGAAGCCTTGCCCGTCTTTACCCACACCTGCGTATGACGGTTGGGGAGCAAGTCGGCCTTGATGCGGTAGTCGGGAATCCAGAACGCATGCATCACGTCGCTGCTGTTCATGCGGAAGCGAACGCTGCTTTCCTCCGGAACATAGAAGACCGGGATCGGTCGAGCGCCGATGGTGATGTCTTCGTTGGTTTCAGCGCCGTTGGGGTACACCAACTGCCAGCTCCAACGGAAGCCCGTGAGATCGAGTTCCACGGCGTTGGCCGGAGGAGCCACCTTGTCGACGTAGGACCAGAAGCCCTTGAAGAAGATCACCACGAGCATGATCGTGGGGATGATCGTCCAGGTGATTTCGAGAGGCGTGTTGTGCGCGCTGCTGCGCTCGCCCGAGACACCCTTGCGAGCGCGATAGCGGACGATGAAGTATGCGACAACGGCCATGAGACCGACGAACCACGCGACGCAGAACCACCACAGGAACATGAACATGTCGTCGGACTCGCGTCCGATGTCACTGGCCGCATAGCCGCGAAGCCACGCGTGCCGCCACCATTCTTGAAGTCCTGAGAGAGCGCCTTCGGCGAGCGTTGTCATGGTTGATGATCCGCTGAACATCGCAAGTAACATTGAATTCATGACGCCAATCCTGTCGGAGGAGAAACAGACTTTCCTTCAAGCGCCGCGGCGGCCGCACGACGGATCTCGTCGCGAGAACGTCCACGGATTTTTTCGCGGAGAATGAGTAAACCGATGCCAGTACCAACCACGGCCACGGTGAGTAATCCGGCGACTTGCATCAACCGGAAGACTTGGACCGTATAACGACCCGTGTTGGGATCGAGCATGTAGCAGAAGGCCATCAGGCGGTCGCCGATGGATTTTTCGATGGTTCCCTCGGATGCCGCGAGCAGTGAGAGCTTCACATCGGTCGGATTGAGATCGAACCCGTGGATATAGCGGGTGATCTTGCCCGTGGGTGAGACGATGTAGGTCGCCACCGGATGTGAGTACTCACCGGAATCGAGTTGGCGGTACTTGAAACCAAGCGCGTTGGCGAGCGCGGCCGCCGATGCGGCGTCGGAAGTGTGCAACTTCCAGTTCTGCTCAAGCTTGTTGAGCATGAGCGGAGACGGGCTTTGCGCGTAGTTGCCGTAGTAGAACGCGGCCTTGGATTTCGCGAGATCCGGGCCCTCGTTGGGATCAAAGCTGAACCACAAAACGCGGTAGTCCTCACCGATCTGCAGATCCATGCGGCTGAAGCACTCGGTTTGCTTCATCATCAACACATCGCACACGATCGGGCAGTCGTAGTAAACCATCGCGAGAACGACGGGCTTTTCGCCCTTGAAGTACTCGCCGAGCTTCACCTTCTTGCCATCGGCATCGGTGAAGGTGATGTCGGAAGGAATCGTCGCGCCGAGATGTTCCTCGACGGCCAAGCCGTCGATCTCTTCAGGCATCTTCGGCTCGGGCGGACGGGCGAGACGCGTGTTGCGTTCGCCGGGACCGAATTCCCGCGTGTTGTTCGCATCCTGAGACAACGCGATCGAAGCGAGCGACAGCGCCGCGCAGGCGCCGAAGCCTTGCGCGAGCTTGCCCAACTTGTCCGCGAACGCTGTCATCGAGGGTGCGACTCCGAAATCACTTCTTGTAAGAACGAACGACCTTGTCCATCGCGACATCGATGGGCAGATGAACCTTGTCCTGTGCGCCCTCGACCTTGGTGAATCGGAAGGATCCGTCGGTGAGGGGTTTTCCGTCACGAACACCGATGGATTCAAGCGCGGCGGCCTTGGCGGCGTTGGCTTCTTGATCCATCAGCATTTCGAGGCCGGGAATGACCGTTCCGTCGGCGCGGGTGATCTGTCCGGCGCGCAGACGAGTGGTGTAGTTGTCGAAGTAAGCGAACAACACGGCCATCAGGAAGGCGAGGCTCACGGCGATGCCGACGAACCACTTGAACAACGCGGCGGTGTTCACTTCCTGGGTGTGCGCCTGCATCGGTGTTTCGCCCGAGCCGTTGCTGAACCAGTCATCATGTCCGTGATCGTGAGAACTCATGGGAGCGCTCCGTGAAAGGCGTGTCAAACGTAATTGCGATGCTCAAGGGACTCACCGATGCGCGGATCGTTGAATGCGACCAGCGGCACCGATGCGATGCGACGAATCAGGAATCCGAAGAAGAAGAGTGAGATGCCGGCGAAGACGGCGATGTCGATCCACAGCGCGCCGAGACCTTCGATCTCCGGGTTGTGCGCATCGACCATCGGGCGAATGGCGTAGAAGAGATCGACGCCATGCATGACGAACGCGAGGACCGCCATGACGGACATGAAGAGGTAGTTCTTCTTGCCCAAGCGCGAGATCAGCAGAAGGAAGGGAACGATGAAGTGGCCGGTGATCAGCACCATGCGCACGACATCCCAATCGCCTTGCTTGCGGAAGACATAGAACGCGGTTTCTTCGGGAATGTTGCTGTAGTAGATGAGGAAGTACTGGCTGAAGCTGATGTAGGCCCAGAAGACGGTGAAGCTGAACATCAGTTTGCCGATGTCGTGGAAGTGCTCGTTGGTCACGCAACCCTTGAGCTTGCCGGCGGCCAACAAGCGGGTCAGGATGAACGCGAGCAGTGCGATTGAGCTGAAAGCTGCAGCAGCGAAGTACCACACGCCCCACATCGTGCTGAAGAAGCGGTAGTCCATGGACATCAACCAGTCGAATGCGGCGAACGCGGTGGTGAGCGCAAAGACGAGCGTTCCCCAACAACTGAGTCTGCGCGCCTCCGCGGAGAGCCAGCGATCACCGGTGGCGTCCTGACGAAGGCTCAAGCTGACGAGCTTGCGCGAGAGGTAAGTCCAGAAGATGCCGTAGAACGCGGCGCGCGCGAAGAAGAAGAACGGGAAGACGAACTCAGTGACGGGCGCGTGAGTGTCGTGATCGACGATGGCGCGCGGGGCGAAGAAGTAACCCGCCTTCTTCATCAGCATGTAGTCGTCGTAGTTGGCGGGATCCATCCACTTGAACATCACGCCATGGTTCCACGCTTCGATGACAAGCGTGGGAACGATGAGCAGGAAGGCGATCGGGAGGAACGCCATGATGTTCTCGGCTTGACGACGGATCGTGGAGGACCAGCCCGCGTTGAGCAGGTTCCAAATCAACACGAAGAAGGTCGCACCGAGACAGATCGCGAGGATGGACATGGTGGCGACGTGGTACGCCGCGAGACCGTGGATGAGTCCGCCGGGCGTGGACTTGCCGGCCGCGATCGTGGCGACAGCGACCACAAGACCGATGACCATCATGGGCAGACCAAGCGAACCCTTGCCTGCGAGATGGATGTTGTCATGCGCGAGCGCCGGAGTGGCGTGCGCGTTGTGAGCGACAGCGTGACTCATTGCGCACCTCCCGTGGCGGAAGCCTGGGGTTTATTGACATCGCCGCGGCGATTTTCGGGGACATCCTCGATGGTGCCGGCGCGAGTGGCCTGAAGAGCGCGAACGTACGAAACGACGGCCCATGCGTCACGCTCGTTGAGCGTGTGGCCGTAGGCGGGCATCGTGCGAACGCCGTTGCGAATGATGAAGAACATGTATCCGTCGCGAGCGGTCTCGAGCGAGGGATCGGTGTACTTGGGATCGTGGTACGAAGGAACCGGCGCGCTCCACTGAACGCCAACGGTTCCCTTGCCGTCACCGCTGTAGCCATGGCACACGGCGCAGTTAATTTCGTACTTTTTGCGACCGAGTTCGAGCATGGCCTTGTCGACGGCGAGCGGGATGCGCTCGACGTAGGTTCCATCGGCGTTCATGCCCGTGTACATCGCAGCGTCTTCACGGAGAAGATCGCGGCGTTGTTGCATCCAATGCGAGGACCAGGACTCGGTGGCCTTGGCATCATCACGCACCCACGCGACACGGCCGAAAGGAACGGCGTGATCCACAGCGGGGCGAAGGACGCGACCGTCGGCGAAGAAATCCGACTTGCTCTGGTTCTTCCACTTGGGCTGATCGTCCATGTCGGGGAAGAATTGACGAGGCGGCTTGGAAGAACGATCTTCGCGGCAGCCCGAGAGCGGCGAGACGACTGCGACGCCGACGAGGGCGATCATGCAGGCGCTGCCGATACGGTGTGAGATGTTCATGGGGTTCACCATGGCGTGTTTCAATCCTCAACGAGTTCGATGGAGCGAGCGCCGGCTTGTTCAAGCAGTTGACGGGTCTTGACGGGGTCGAAGCTCGGATCGCATGCTTCGATCGACACGAAGAACTTGTCCTGACTTGAGCGCAGGAAGCGGCTCTTCTTGAGCAAGGGATGGTGCCAACGGGGAAGTCCGTTCATCGCCAACATTCCGATCAACGCGGTAAAGGCGGAGAACAGAATGCCGAGTTCGAAGATGATCGGGACGAAGGGTTCCCAACCGCCATCGACGAAGTGGCCCCACGGCTTGCCTTGCACGACGATCTTGTAATCCTGACTCATCCACCACTGCATGATGTAACCCAGGGTCGCGCCCGTGAATCCGCCGACCGCGACGAGCACGGGGAGGATGGTGCGCTTGATACCCATGGCGTCTTCCATGCCGTGGATCGGGAAAGGCGAGTGTGTGTCCCACTTCTTGTAACCGGCGTCGCGTACTTTCTCGGCGGCGTGGTACAGGTCGGCGGGCGTCTCGAACTCGGCGAGCATGCCGTAGATCGGCTCGTTGTTTTCAGTGACGTAGATCTTGGCGGTGGCTGACATCAGTGGCTCTCCTTGCCGTGACCGTGGTCACCGTGGGAGTGCGGGCTGGCCTGCGGCATGACGGCCTTGATTTCGGCGATCGGGAATGCCGGCAGGAAGCGGAGGAACAAGAGGAAGAGCGTCATGAAGACGCCGCAGCTGCCGACGAAGATCATGATGTCGACGGCGGTCGGGTGGAACATGTGCCATTCGCCCGGCAGGAACGCGCGGTGGAGCGACGTCGCGATGATGACGAAACGCTCGAACCACATGCCGATGGTGACGAAGATGCTGACGACGAAGATGACGACGGGGCTCGTGCGCATGGACTTCTTCCAGAAGACCTGCGGGCTGAGCACGTTGCATCCGATCATCGCCCAGTACGCCCACCAATAGGGCGCGCTGCGTTCGAGTCCGAGCCAGTCCGCGATCGCGGGCGGCATGAGGCGGTTGTAGAGGAAGACTTCCGCTTCGTACTTGTTGCCGGAGTACCAGGCGATGAAGAACTCCATCGCGTAGGCGAAACCGACCATCATGCCAGTGGCGAGCAGAATCGA
>JBKDPX010000354.1:0-4387 GCA_046342165.1 Phycisphaerales bacterium
ATTTCGGCCTGATACGGCGTGTACTGCGTATACCAACCCGGGTTCTCCAGGATGTTGCGCAGGATCACCGGAGGCGTGAGTGTCTCCGTGTAGCCCATGCCGATGAACGAGCGATTGACTTTGTTCAGTGAAGCGATCGCATGCAATCGATTGAGCGTCGCGGCTTCGCCCGACTCCGCCGTCGTGCCCGAGAGCGTGAGCTCCTGAGCGAGCATGATCGATGACGGGACGGTTTTCGCGGTCAACTCTTCGAGTGATGAGTAACCGAGCTTCGAAAGCATCTCGGCGATGTCGCTGTCGCGCGGCCCGATGTGCCTTGGAGCGAACTGATCCAATCCACCGCTCACCTGCATCGACATCTCCTTCATAGATTCGGAAGAAACGCATCCGCACCCGCCGGTTGTGCACGAACGGTCACGAACGGAAATACCTGTCGACATGTTGAATGCTCCCGATCCTCCCGCGTGCGGACCGATCCGACAGCCAGCGCGCGGCGAAATCACTGCGGAGGAGTGTAGGTTCACCCCGCAAAGAATTTGACTGATACGGTTCGGTTTCGAACGCTCTATCGACGCACGAATCCGGCGCCCAGCCCAAGCGTTCCCGCGCCAAGCGAAGGTAGATAACCTGTCGCGAACGCCATGATGCTCTCGGTCTGCGAGGAAAACCACGAGGCCGCGGATTCATATCCCGCCGCCATCGCGCCCCACTTCACTTCGATCAGGCCGGCGTACTGCAAACCGCAGAGCATCAACGCGAAAAGACCTGCGAAAATCAACACCATTCGCATGAACATCCGAAAGGCGTAGGCAATCGCGAACGCGAGAGCGAAACTGAACCCCAAGCGAAACACCGCCGGTGAAAAGTCAGGGAGATCCTCGAGCGCACCCGAGCCGCCGATCGGCGATCCCATCGCGAGTGTCTGCTCTCCGGAGCCGCCACCGATTCCGCCAAACCATGGCGCGGCGATTCCCACAACCATCAACAGCACCGCAGAGACAACCAACGCCTTACCCCAGGTCGGGATGACCGCGATCGGAGACTGATCGGGAACCTCATTCGTATTTTGTTTGGTATCTTCTTCCGCCATGTGCAACTATCTTCGACCTGATCGGCGAACCGACCCCAACTTCATGCGTCCTACCCTCCAGATGCATCCGGTCATTCATCGCGCCGCAGTGCGCTGGATCGGAATCGAAAGCCGGGCGAACACGCTTCGCCACGGGAGAAATCCAGAATGTCACGTACCCGCTCGCTCCTTCTCTGCCTTGCCGCAGGCATGGCGTTCTCAACCGTTGCACAAGCGCAGGAGGCCACGACGCCGACCGATCCTGTGACGGCGCCCGTTGTCAGCGAGCCCGCGGGTCCGACGCTGAAGGTCGGAGTTGCGGCGCCGGCGCTGAAGGTCGCCAAGTGGGTGAAGGGCTCGGAGGTCAAGAGCTTCGAAGAGGGCAAGGTCTATGTGGTTGAGTTCTGGGCGACCTGGTGCGGACCGTGCAAGCGCACGATTCCGGAACTCACGAAGTTCGCGAATGAAATGAAAGATAAGGTCACGGTGATCGGCGTCAGCGTGTGGGAGAACCCCCCGGGCGAGACCGTCACCGAGTACATCGGCAAGGTCGAAAAGTTCGTCGAGGGCATGGGCGACAAGATGAACTACAACGTCTGCGCCGACACCGTCGAAGGTGACATGGCCAAGACTTGGATGGAAGCCTCGGCGCAGGGTGGCATCCCCACCGCTTTCGTCGTCGGCAAGGACGGCAAGATCGCGTGGATCGGCCACCCGATGGACGGACTCGAAAAGGTCGCAGCTGCGGTCTACGAAGGCACATTCGATCCGGCGAAGGCCGAGAAGGATCGCGAAGACGCGGAGAAGGCGCAAGCCGCCCGTCAGGAATCCATGATGAAGATCATGGGCATGCACCAAGAAGGCAAGACCGCCGAGGCGATCGCCGAACTCGATAAGATCGCCGCGACCGAAACCGCGGATGATGTCAAGCTCGAACTCGGCGTGACCAAGTTCATGCTCCTGACTTCCTCGGACGAAGCCGCGGCGAATCAACTCGCCAAGGAACTCAGCACGGGCGCCGCGAAGGACAACCCGCAGATGCTGTACGCGATGTCGAGCATGATGCTCGAAGGCGAAATGAAGTCTGCGGATTACGCGCTGTGCGTGGACATGGTCTCTCGCGCGTGTGAACTGCACCGCGCCGAGAGCGAAGACAAGAAGGATCACCCCGCCCTCCTGGCGCTGCTCGCCAAGGCGCAGTTCAAGAAGGGCGACGCCGCGGCGGCGGTGGCGACTCAGGAGAACGCGCTCAAACTCATCGACGAGATGGGCCCTGGCGTCCCCGAGGAGGCCAAGGCCGAGTTCAAGGCCGCTTTGGATGAATACAAGGCCGGCGTGAAGTAAATCGATCCGTCAATTCGCTCAAAACCGGCCTCCCGCAAGGGAGGTCGGTTCTTTTTCGGGCGCCGTGGCGGCGGGTTCTGATTGCATCCACGCCAACCCGGGATGCGAAATCGAAGATGTCACCATCTACGATTTTGACGACTGTGCAATCCGACCCATTCCAAACCTCCTTTCTTGGCCAACTGCTTCTCGCGGAGCACTCCGATATCGCAGCGAAAGCGACGGATCACTTGCTGGAAAATCACCGCGAGTTGGCTGTGCGGTATCGCCCGCAACCCGCGCTGAAGTGGCGATTGCATCTTGAAGGCGCGGTCAAGGAACTCGCAGCCGCCGCGTTCGTTGATTCTCCGGCTGTCTTCCACCGGCATCTCTCGTGGATGCTTGACGCGTTCTCGGTGCGAGGTGTGCCGGCCGTCGATCTGCTCGTCGCATTGAAATCACTTGAGCACATCGTGCTTCGCACCGTTCCGGAACCGGAGCACGAGTGGGTACAGCACGCATTCCGATCGTTCGCGCCGGTTTCGACGCTGGCGGATCCGTCGTATCTGAACGGTGATGATCCTTGCGCGAAACTCGCCGCGCGAATGTTGGTCGCCGCATTGGACGGTGAACGCATGGCAGCGGCGCGCATCGTGATGGACGCGGTACGCGCCGGACTTCCCGCACGCGATGTGCACGAAAAAGTGATCACGCCGGCACTTCGCGAAGTCGGACGACTGTGGCATCGAGATCAAATGAGCATCGCGGAGGAACACGCCTGCACCACCACGATGCAGACGATTCTCTCGCAACTGTTGGATGTCGCGCCCGCCGCGGAACGCAACGGCAAAACCGTGCTGACCGCCGCCGTCGAGGGCAACAACCATGAGATCGGTTTGCGCATGGTGGCCGATGCGTACGAGATTTCGGGCTATCGCTCGATCAACCTCGGCGCGAATGTCCCTGCGGAGGACATGGCGGGTGCGATTCGCGATTTCCGGGCTGACGTGATCGCGCTCTCTGCGACGATGTCGATTCACTTGCGATCAATGGGCGATGCGATCGCCTCGGTCAAAGCCGCGTTCGGCGTGCGCGCTCCGAAGATCATCGTGGGCGGCGGCGCGATGGAACTCGCACCGGAAATCTGGTCCACCTTCGGTGCCGATGCCTACGCGAGATCCGCGTGGCAAGCTGTTTCGATCGCCGACGGATTCTTCGGCTTCAAGAGTCGCTGAACGATTTGGACTTGAATCGATAGCATCCGTGCGCACACAGAGCGACCAGCGCCGTTGCGAAAGCCGCCGGCTGTACGTTGGTGTACACGCCTTCAAACGGCATCATGAACAGCAATCCGATAAGACCGAATGACGGTGCCGCTCCGAAGGTGCCGATCCAATCAACACCCTGCGGCGCATGAGCTTTCGCAAGTCGAATTCCACCGAAGATCGCCGTCACGACGAGCGAACCCATCAACACCAATCCGGGCAGTCCGAGTGTGGCCCACAGATGAATCGGCCCGTTATGCGCGCCCGGCGCGTTTCGAGTTGTCGCGGGATCCAATCCATCTTCAACGATCATCTCATGCGCGCGATGTTGATAGCCTCCCGCGCCGTATCCCGTAAGGGGTCGCTCGGTGATCATGCGAAGGCCTCTCAGCGCAAACTGAATTCTCGCGCCGGTGTCGCTGTTGTAGTTTTTCGATGTCACCGCGTCGGTCACTTCGCTGACAGCGCTATCCCAGCGCGCCTTGATCGCTTCGCCACGCGCGAGGTACAACCCGACCGTCGCTCCCATCGCGAAGATCGCCGCCACCGAAAGTGTCTGAATCGCTCGCAACCGCGGCATCCGGAACACGGCGAGCATGAGCATGAATATGACGAGTGCGAGCGCTGCGATCCATGCGCCGCGCGTACCTGTCGCGAATATTCCCGCGAGCACAGCGCTTACACCCAGCAAACCAAGACCGCGGCGCCAACCGGAACCGAAGATCGCGCA
>JBKDPX010000355.1:0-2129 GCA_046342165.1 Phycisphaerales bacterium
GGAGAGGATCTCGCATGAACTATGTCGGTGCGAGCGTCAAGCAACGGCTGACGACGCGATGGAAAAACGCGTTGAGACTGCGAAGAGTCCTTGAGCTTTGTCGCACGGATCCGGACGGAGATCCGTTGCTTGATCTACGACCCGTCTGGATGGCGAGTCCGGAAACTGTCGCGCAGTTGTTCGCGCGCATGCCGATCTTCGATGTCGTCATCTTCGATGAAGCCAGTCAGTTGCGCCTTGAAGAGGCACTGCCCGTATTGACACGCGCAAAGAGATTCGTGATCGCCGGGGATCCGAAGCAATTGCCGCCAACCAGATTCTTCGAATCCGCCGTTTCGCAATCGGAGACGGAAGAGATAGAAACGGAAGAGCAATTGTTCGAGGTTCAACAATCACGCACCGAGGATTTACTTTCGGCTGCGCTCAGCCTGGACATCGAACAAGCCCATCTCGATGTTCACTACCGATCGAAGAATCCGGAGTTGATCGAATTCAGCAACGAACATTTTTACGACTCGCGACTTCAGGCGATTCCGGCGCATCCCGCGCGACAATCCAACACACCTGCGATACGACTTGTAAGCGCACAAGGACGATATGAAAAGCGGGTGAACGAGATCGAGGCGCGCCGCGTCTGTGAAATCATCAAAGAGTTGCTTGCGCGTCCCAATCCACCTTCCATCGGGGTTGGTTGTTTTAATATTTCGCAACGGGATTTGATCAGTGACATTCTTGACGAAATGTGCACATCAGATTCGCAATTCGCGACCCGACTCGCAAGCGCGCGTGAGTTTCGAAGCCGCGGAGCGTTCGAGGGTTTGTTCGTCAAAAACCTCGAGAACGTCCAGGGCGACGAGCGTGATCACATCATCATTTCGACGACTTACGGACCCGATGCGAACGGAAAGTTCTTCAGGCGATTCGGGCCGCTCGCGATGCCCGGTGGTGGAAGGCGACTGAATGTGCTTGTAACACGCGCCCGCGAAGCGGTGCATCTGGTCACCAGTATCCCCCGTGAACACTATCTCGCCATTCCGCCGATCCCCTCGGGACAAACGCCGGGCGGTGGTTATCTGCTCATGGCCTACATCAAATACGCGGAGGAATTACAGAACACTTACAAGCAACTTGAAAATGCAATCGGAGCGGCGGAGGAGGGACACCCCGAAGCCGAGAAAGCCGTCGCAGCGCCCGCCACGATCGTCGCGGGCGAAACCAAGTCACCGTCTATTCTCGCCGGCGCGACTGCGGGCGCAATATCTCATCGACACGGCCGCGGGAGTATCGTGCATTGGGGTAACGACGGCTTCAGTGTGGACGTCGCCTTGAGAGATCCTGAGAAATTCGCGGGGGTGACATCGGGTGTGCTGTGTGATTGGACACGATTCGACGGTGCGGATTTCCCTGTTGAGTGGGACATCTTCAAAAGCGGCGTTCTCGCGTCACAAGGTTGGACACTTCAGCGATTGTGGTCACCGCAGGTTTTCAGGGATTTCGCGACCATCATTGACGGAGTGATTGAGTCAGACAACGCCGCGCGTTCGTCAATGCGCAAGTGATTGATATAAGTTTTCATAAGACGACAAAATATTTTCCCGATCGAAAGTGGTCCGAACCCACTCCCGTCCGGCTTGACCCATCGTCAAACGAAGCGTCCTATCTTCAAGCAAGCTTCGAATTGCAGTTGCGAGTGTTTCAACATCCGTCTCCACAATTCTTGCGCCACCCGAACGTTGCAACTCGGGCCATATGTCCACACCCTTGGTCGTGATGACCGGAACCCCTGACGCCATCGCTTCGAGAATCACGAATCCCCAGTTTTCCTGACTTGTCGGCAGGACGAAAACATCCGCGGCGCGGAACAGGGCGTATTTATCATCACCACGAACCATACCGACAAATCGAACAGCGCCTTCAACATTGAGTTCGCGCGCAAGTTGCTTCAACTCAGACTCGTATTCGTCTGAGTCCGCGGGTCCGGCAAGAATGAAGTCGGCGTTGATATCCGACAAAAGTGCGGCCGCTCGAAGCAGTCTGTCCGCACCCTTCTTCGGGCTCAAGCGGCTGAGAAAAAGCACGCGATGACGTTGCGGCTCAAGATTGAACGTCTGTATCGCATGCCGGGGATC
>JBKDPX010000356.1:0-1738 GCA_046342165.1 Phycisphaerales bacterium
GGAGACGCGCCCGTCTTCGAACCCGGCGGCGTCGCGAATCTCGAAGTGCTCGTCACGCGCGAACCGCTGGCCGACGGCGAGGGCGAATGGCATGACACGGTCACCGTGAACTTTCCGAAAGTCGGGATTCTTCCTGACGACTTCCCCTACCCCATGATCGGTCACGATGTCACGCTCGTGAAGCACGACTACGACGCGACGATCTCGGGCGGCTATTACGAAGGACTCGCGGGAGGACGCGCGGAAATCACGGCGAAGGCTGATCTGCTCAAAATCGATGATCCACAAGCCGAGTTCATTCCGGAAGTGACTCTCGTCGCCGCGCAACTTCCGATCGACGAGCGTCTGATCCGAGCACTTCCGCCCGGCCGCGAATCGCTCGGGGACGGCCGCACGATTCCGGAACTCGTTCGGGCCTTCGGATTTCAAGGCGTGATCGGCGGACGAGTCGCGCTCGGAATGGATCAAGCCGATGCGTTGATCTACGACGTGGATCTGGGGTTCCGAGGCGTCAATGCGATGCCCGGCGGTACGAAACTCCCCGGTGTCGAGTTGCGCGATCTCAAAGGCTCCTTGAGGGTCAATCAATCACGACTTGAAACGAGTTTCGCCTGCGATGTGATCAAGACCGATTCAGGAATGCTCCCCTTCACGCCCGCGGGCGATCTCAAGCTCAACGCATCATTCGATTTCACCGCGGCGGCCACACCCTCTCAACTCTCCGTCAAGCTCGACGCCAAACGCCTCGAACTCTCCGCGCCACTCGAAGATGCGGTGAATGTCATCAGTCCCGAGGCCGCTCAGGAACTTCAAGCACTCCGCGTCGAACATCAGCCGTCGGGCACATGCGATCTGGACTTCGCGCTCTCGCGCACCGGCGGACAACAGCCGATCATCACCGCACGCGCTTCCTCTGCCGCCGCGCAGTTCAAACTTTTCGGAGCCCGAATCGGCGCGAATACAAGCAAGGGTTCCGCCTCGTACATTCGCAAGCCCGACTCCGTTCTCTATGACTTCAACGATCTCTCCGCATCGATCTCGGACATCACCAAGTTCGGCGTGATATCGTGCGGCACATGGAATCTCAACGGCCCGCTCATTATTAGCGGAGCACCCGCTGGAACGATGACCGCCATCGCCGATGATGCGAAACTCGAGTCGCCCGCCCTGCTCGCCATCATTCAGCAATCCTCGCCGCAAGCCGCGCAGGCCATTCGCTCGTTCGCACCTGTCGGTTCATTCGACGGTCAGGTCCAAATCCAAGGTGATCAAACACAGGGAAACATCCGCCCATCGTCACTCGCCGCGACGATCAGCGGCGGTCGTGCGTTGTTTGAATCCTGCGACGGCTCCATCGCGTTCACCAACGATGCCGTTACTTTCACGGATCTCAAGTTGAATGCAAAGGACTGGCGCGTTTTTCTCGCCGGCAACATCGGCATCGACACAGCTGGCGGCGTTCGACGCGATCTCAAACTGAACATCGACGCCAACTCGCTCAATCCCGAACTTCGCGCGTGCCTCCCCGCGGAACTGCTCGACACATTGAAATCCATCGATCTCGCGATCGACGGCCCTCTGCGCGTTCGCGATATGGATCTCAACTGGCACACGCGCGCGGATGCGAGCGAAAGCGTGCGCTTGCGCTCATCCATCGACTTCGAACAAACACGCGCCGATGTCGGTGCGGCGCTGACCGAGTGCCGCGGCACGATTGACGCGAGTTTCGAACGCATCG
>JBKDPX010000357.1:0-12613 GCA_046342165.1 Phycisphaerales bacterium
GCAACGCCGATCGCGAATCCAGCCGCGACCGGCGGCAACAGCGGCAACAGAAATCGTGACTGGATGTGTGTGACGGTCAGCCACAGCATCAATTGAATGAGCGCGAAGACCGTGAGCGGCACACCGACTTCCCGCAGTTTAGAGCGGAACGCAAACGCCAAACCACCCACAGCGATCGGAAAGAACCAGAGCCACTGCGGATGCATCAACCCGCGATGCACAACACCTGCGGGATCGTTCGGATCAGCGAGGAACATCAGACGCAAGCGATCCGACCATGATCCGCTGAAGGAAACACTCTGTGTGAAGCGCTCGACTTGCTCCACATCCCAGTGATTCGATCCGAACATGCCTAATGCGAAGGGAAAGATCGGATTGGATCCGGCCATGACATTCCGAATCAACCATGGAGCCAGAACGATTCCCATGGAAATCGCTCCCGCGAAACCGAGCGCCGGCCATTTGCGGCGCGGAATGAGATGCAAACACATCACCGCCGCCGGAACTCCAAGAAACAACCCGCCAGTCGGCTTGGCACCCGCAGCGCCCGCAACCAATACTCCCAACACGGTACCGACAGCCGGAATGTTGAATTGCTTGAGTTCGGGATGCAACAGCACGATCAGTGTCGCGGCGATGCATGTCAGCATCGGCATTTCGTTGTACGAGAGCGATCCCGAGACGATCACCCAAGGCGTGAGCAACACGAGCAGTCGAGCAAGCGCGACCGCCCATTCGATGCGAACCCCGTCAAGGTGCGCGCGTTTGCCGGCGACTCGAACCAATGCGCCGAGCATCCATGCAGCATGGATCGCCATCAGCGCGTGCAACATCTGGCAGGTCAGCAATCGCCAACCGCCATCGGCGACGAGTCCGTTGGCGCCGATGACATCAACGGAACGCGACGCACCGCTGATCGCACTGATGTGGGTGAATGCCCCCTCGACGAAGTTGGGGAAATACGAGAAGAGATTGTGGGTCAGCGGTTCAATGCATCCGCTGCGCGACACGATCCACTCCTGCGGCAATTGGAGGTGATACGAAAGCGAGTCGTATCCGCCGCCTTCGGAACCGAAGAGCCAACCCGGAGGAGCGCACGCCGCCGCGAGAAGGAATCCGGCCGGCGCGAAAGCGAGCAATCTCCAAGGAGAGAGACGGGGTTGTTCAGATCGCCTGAGAAAGAGCAGTACGAATCCGACCAAGCCGGGCACGAGCGAGATTCGAAATGTCCATTCGTACTCGTCAACACCCAACCCGCCGATGAACGAGAGTTGAAAGTTGGACACCCACAACTGCGTCACGAGCCCGAGTGCGCTTTCGAGTTCACGAGGAAGCCCCCACCTTGTAAGCGGTGCGCGAAACAATCGCCCGAGGCCGATGCACGCCGCGCAATACAGGAGGGCCGGCCACCCGGCGGAAAGCCACCAACTCAACACACCTGAGAATCCGTCGCTGAGGCGATCCGCCGCGACCGATGACGCGACGAGCGCGAGCGCGCCCAAGAAGGCGAGCGGCGCGTAGCGATGATGAAGCGGCGGGTTTGTTGCGTGTTGATTCATTCGGACAGTGAAGTCAATGTGAACTAGGATATCGCATGGCCGATGACGGTGCGATCCCTGAGTTCCAGCCCGATCAGCGCGAGGCCGACGATGCGATCACGATCGTCGAACCTCTGTGCGCGGTTTTTCGACGCGCACTCAAATCGGCGGGCCAGAAGTACACGCCTGAACGCGCACGGATACTCGATGCGATTCTCGGATACGAAGGTTTGTTCGATGCGGAGCGGCTTGTCACGGACCTCGCCGACGCCGGCGTCAGCAAAGCGACCGTGTATCGCACTGTGAAACTGCTTGACGAAGCAGGCGTGATCAGACGTGTGCCGATCGAACAGGATCAAGCGGTGTATCAACTGGCCTACGGAGCTTCTCCGGACCTGGTGATACGGCTTGACAACAACCAGGTGATACCGATCCGGATTCCCGAACTCGACGCGATCCGGGACCGATTGTGCAAACAACTCGGATTGATCGCCGAAAGTCATCGATTCATGATCTTCGCGAAGTCACCGGAGTCGATGAGCGAAGGTCATTGAACGCCGTACTGGCCCTTGTTCACAGCCTTGCCATCCTTGAACGTGACGGTGATTTCCTTTCCGTTGTGCTTCCAGATCATCGTCAACTGACTGTTGGATGACCCGGAGCTCGCGACACCGCCTGCGGAGATGCTGACGCCTGTGATCTCCTGCTTCTCACCTTTGCCGAGGATCGCTTCGACTTGTTGAAGCTTCATGTCCATCGTGATCGAGTCGTAATTCGCGCTCGTGAGTTTGTCTTTGCACCCCGCGAGTGTGCACAACGCGACGGCGGCGACGATCAAGACTGCGGAACGATTCATGCGCGAACTCCTTGTGTACACCCTCCGACCGCAGTTTACTTGGTTTCCGCGGGCGGCGTCGAAACCCGTCGAAAGCGATAAGGCCCCTTCGCAGACCCCCACACCTGCTTCCCGGTATCGTCGAATCCACGATCCCATGTCACGAGACCATCGGCATCCACACGCACCGTGCTCGTGGTGTGCGTCGCGCCCTGTCGTTCGCTGGGACATTCTCTCCCGATTGTTCCGCCTTCAAAGACGCCGCCATCCTTGCAGATCAAAACCACTTGACATCCATCCTTGCGATCCATTCGCTCGGGCTTCAGCGCGGCGAGTTTCACGGGATCATCACACCCGCCCGCGAATTCGAGCGGGTCGCCGGGCAACATCCAAACTTCAGACACAAACGTCGTCACGCTCTGTCCGTCGCCGCCCGAATACGTCATCGCTGACAGGTGATAGACGCGTTGACGATACGGCTTGTCGACGCTTGCCGCGGCGGCTTGCTCCACATACAACCAGATGCCGTCGCCGGAGCGGGTTTCCCAAATCCGACACATCTTCAATCGAATATCAAAGAACTCCGGATCTTGCTTTGACTGCTCTTCACTGCTGAAACTCCCCTGCATAAGCGATGCGAGCTTCTCCAAATCCGGGGGAACATCCCGCGGGACCGCGCAGACAGTGGCGAGCGAATGAACGAGGGCGACGGTGACGGACAGCATAAAGTGCTCCTGGCGTGTTTGTCCGATCATATGAATGTCGGTGAAGACGGGGTCTTGATGGGCACGACAATCCCTCAACAACAAAGTCCGAAACTTCGAATTCTCGGCGGAGTGTGCCGAGTGATGTTCGCTTGTGACATCGGACACAGCATCGACCTGGACGCGGTTCAGCGCAAGGTATCCACCATGAAAAGCGGCGAGGCCGAGCGAGCGGGAATGCGCCCGACGCAAGGATCGCGCCGCATGCCCCGCGACTTCTCCCAAACGCCCCCGCTGCGAATCTCCAGCGCTTGCGAATCCGTCAAGATCGGCCCCTGGTCCACCGCTTCGATTTCGGAGACGGTGCTTTTCGACTTCGGCGCTGCGTCGGTCGCTTACTCGATCCCGATTGAAGGCGATTTCGATTCACTCCGCGTTCTGGCTCAAACCCTGTACGACCGGGCCGACTTGCGGGAGCACGCGCGGCGGAGGGTGACGGATCTGCTGTCGAATCTTGGCGATTCGGTCACACGATCCCACTTGACCGACATGATGGAGGATTACTTCATCTTCGAGATCGAGCGATTCGAGATCGATCACGGCACGCTGCACGACTGGCGGAGCATGAACGCTCCCCTCGTCGCATCGGTGCTGCGCGCGGAATCCGGCGACTTGAGTGCGCAGGAAATTGAAGACACGCTGGCGCGCTGTTTCTCATACTCGCCGGAGGACCTCACGATTGTCGACTGGAACGGAGCGGTGATCATCGATCCACACGCGCCGGAAACCTCAAGTGTTCTGGAATTCGCGAACGTGGAACTCTTGGAGATGCGCCACTTGGACAACCTCCTCGATGGCTCGCTCGATCGCGCGTACCGCGCCGCTGAACGCCGGAGTCTCATCGCTTGGGTTGATGCCAAGCGCGCGGGCGCGGACATGCACGAGATCTCGCGACTGCAGATCGAACATGTGGCATTGTTCGAAGGCGTGAACAACGCGCTGAAACTTGTCGGAGATCAGTATCTTGCTCGCGTCTATCACGCCGCGGCGCAGAGATTCCATCTTCCGGAGTGGGACGCGAGTATTTTGCGCAAACTCGGAACGCTTGAGAGCATCTACGCCAAACTGAGCGATCGCGCCAGCGCACGACGCGCGGAAGGTTTGGAAGTGATCGTGATCTGGCTCATCGCATTCGAAATCGTGATGAGTCTGCTCCGATTGAAATGATTCGGTCACTCGATCACCGGCCCGTAACGACGCGCATCGGCCTTCGCGCCGAAGATCTCCCCCATCACCTGCTGGCGATAGCCGAAGATCCGGTGTAAATCACGACGCACGAACAGTCGGTCGATGATCGCACCACCCGGAACGCGATACTGAACCTGATCCTCGCACCATGTACCGGATTCGTTCTCCTCGAAAGTATGGAGGTGAATCCATTCAAGGTACGGCCCCTTGAGTTGCTGATCGATGAATGATGAGTCAGGCTCCCACTTGGAGATCCTGGTGCGCCAACGCATCGGGATCACGCGGAGTCGGATTCGATAGTCGATGAGCGTTCCCGCCGCCATCGGAATGGGAGCGGGAGTCAGGATCTCGAACTTCAACCACGGCGGCGTGATTCGCTCCAGATTGAATGCATCGGCGAAAAAAGAAAACACCTCGCGGCGCGGCGCGGGGAGTTGGATTCCGCACTTCAGAACGGGCATCGTGGCGACCTTCTTCAGGCCCGCGTTGAATCACTCGAGATCGAAACACCGGCGGGCAGACGCAACACGGTTGCCGGCGGCGGCGCATACAACGCGCCACGATCCATCGCGGACTTCACCGATTTCGCAAGTTCCTGCTGCACGGATGCAAGGGAACTCGTTGGCGCCCAAACCGCGACCGTCCATTCCATCGCTCCGGGGAGGAACTTGACGAGATTTGCGGCGGGTGCCGGAGTCTCTAATCGTCCGGGGACCGATATCGCTGCTTCCAACAAGACGGCTCGCACTTCGTCGACATTTCGAAGCGGATCGATGTTCACCGTGATCATGACGACTCGATTCGCATGATGGGTCTGATTCTCGATGACGGCGCCAAAGACCTGACCGTTGGGGATGATGATCCGACGATTGTCCGCCGTGTCAATGTGTGTCGAAAAGAGCGTGAGTTCATCCACCTTGCCCACCTGTCCCGCGACCGTCACGAAGTCCCCGACGCGAAACGGACGGAAGATCAGCAACATGACACCCGCCGCGAAGTTCGAGAGACTTCCCTGCATCGCAAGACCGATCGCCAGGCCGGCGGAGCCGATGAGCGCGGTGAAACTCGCCGTTTGCACACCGAAAATGCCGAGTCCCGCAACCGCTGCGACGACGATGATCACCCAGCGGACGGAGGTACCGACGAATCGCGTGAGCGTCACATCAACTTCGGCACGGGTCATCGCGCGAAGCGTGACTTTTGACGCCCACGACGAGACCATCCATGCGACCATGAAAAACAGGACCGCACCCGCGATGCGCGGTCCTGTATCGATGATCCAGTCAATGCCCTTGTTCGTCAGCGATTCAAGAAAGTGACCGCGACTTGTACTCGGGGCGGCGACTTGTGAGATCAGATTCCACATCATGCCCCAGAGCGTAGCCGCACCGCGTGCGAACGCTCAAGCGGCCGAGATCATCCCTGCTTCTTGGCGAGCAGATCGCGGATCTCCATCAGTAGTTTTTCCTCGTTACTCGGCCCCGCGGGCGCCGGCGCCGGCTTTTCATCCTCAAAACGCTTTCGCGCCGCGTTGAATGCCTTCACCACCATGAAGATGCAGAACGCAAGGATCATGAAATTAATCGTGACCGTGAGGAAACTGCCCCATGCAAGCACCACGCCCTGCTTGCGAGCATCCGCCAAAGCCGCAGCGTCCACTCCGCTTGTCAACGGCCAAAAGCGATTGCTGAAATCCACGCCGCCGCCGGTGATTTTGCTCACCATCGGCATCAACATGTCATCGATCATCGATTTAACGATGTTGCCGAACGCCCCGCCGATGATCACGCCGACGGCGAGATCGATGACATTGCCCTTGAGCGCGAATTCACGAAACTCCTTGACCAATCCCATGCCAGGACTCCTTGTGCTGTTCGTACGTGTGACACCCTCGGAAGCGGAGCATAACATCCGCTTCGCACGCCTGGCAAAACGCCGGGATCGAAAAGGAACAACGCGATGCAAGTTGAAATCAAAACCACCCTCGGCACCATCACCGTCGAACTCGATGCAGTGAACGCTCCCGTCACGGTCGAGAACTTTCTCGCCTACACCGATTCAGGCTTTTATGCGGGAACGGTCTTCCACCGCGTGATCGACGGATTCATGATTCAAGTCTGCGGACTGGGCGCTGACATGCGTCAAAAGCGCGGCAACGCCCCGATCAAGAACGAGTGGCGGAACGGTCTGAAGAATCTCCGCGGCACGATCGCCATGGCTCGACTCGGCGGCGATCCGGACTCCGCCACGAGCCAGTTCTTCATCAATGTCAAGGACAACGGATTCCTCGATCGTCCGCAGTCAGACGGCGCCGCGTACTGCGTCTTCGGCAAGGTCGTGGGCGGCATGGAAGTCGTCGATGCGATTCGAGTCGTCAAGACAACGAACAAAGCCGGACACCAGGACGTCCCCGTTGAACCCATCGTGATCGAGAAGGTCAGCCGCGTCACGCAGGCGTGAGCATCAATGTCCGGTCGTATTCCAAACGTCTTTGAGATCATCCGACATCTGTGATCGGATGCTGTTGTCATCGAGAATCTCTTCGGTGGAGTTGATCAGTTCCTCGCGCCGGAAGACCAGACTCTCGACGGCGTCGTCATGCCATTCGAAAGTCACGTACTCGTCTTTCAAATCGCGCAACGTTTCGACGAGATGGCGGAGATTCTTGATCGCCACGCCGTTGACTGATTTGAGAATCGGAAAGAAGCCGGCGTCATAGCCTTTGCTCGTCGCGTGTGCGAACATTCTGAATGGACCGGCGACCAGCTCCTCACCCTCGAATGCGGGCTCATCCAAACCGCGATTCAGGATGGGGCTGCCACGCATCGCCAGCAGGCGAGCGTCGATCCCGCGATGCTCCTCGTACACCGGCGTGAACTGCAGCGGGCCGATCAGGAAGAACGACGGATAGCCGCCGTTGAGCCCGCGAATGACGCGATGCCTCGTTGATGCGACCGGAACTCTGACGGTCATTTTTTCGCCCGCCCGGATGATCCCGAGTTCGATCATGCCGCCGGCGGCAAGCTTGGGCACGAAGTACTCAAAGCTCAGGCGCAAGTTAGGCTTGACCGTGACCATGCCCGCATCATCGATGTCGTGCTCACCGATCGTGTCGATGACGTCCCACTTGCGCAGCGGATTGCCCGAGGATTCATCAAAGCTCTGGGAGACAACGATTCCGTTCCAACCTTTCGGCATCTTTAGGAACGAACGCAGCGCGTCATTCTCGAGTGTTTGCAGGCTGAGATACAACTGCGGGCGACTGTCGTATCTGCCGTCAGCGATATCCTCCAAAAAGGCTTTCACCTCGTCGACGGGGATCAGATAGCCGATGTTCTGAGCCGTATCGATCCCGCTGAACACGATGCCGACCAACTTGTCGCCGGACACCACGGGCCCTCCGCTATTTCCGTGATTCAGCGCGGCGTCGACTTGAATTCGAAGCCCCATCGTGTCGCTGTCGTACGGCGCATACTCGATGCGCGAAACGATTCCCTTGGTGATGCTCAGTGCATCGCCGCCGAGTGGATATCCGTATGAAACGACGCCTTGTCCAACCTCGGGAAGTTGGTCGGCGAATGTGATCGGCGGATGTGAATCGAAGAATGACGCATCCTCAAGTTCGATCACAGCCAAGTCGATTCCAGCGCCTGTTGCGACCACACGCGCCTTCAGTTTGTCGGACGAACCTTCGGGCTGAACCAAGATGCGCTGCGCATAACGCACGACATGGTTGTTCGTCAGGATCCGCTTGCCATCGATCACCACGCCGGATCCGGACGACTCCTCAGGATCCTGCTTTTTATAAGGTCGCGCGAGATCGGGTTCGCGGCTGGTCGTGAAGATCTTGACGACGCTCTTGCGGATCTCCGGATTGTCCGCGATGCTGTCGGCGGGTTTCTCCTGGGCCTGCGTTGAGATCGAGGCCAGAGACAAGGCGGCAATCAACGAAAGAGCACCGATCCGCATCAAAACCTTCCTTTTCATGTGGCGGAACCTTGCGCCGGCGTCCGCCCGAGTCAGACTCTACCATCGACCATTCCACCCCGCACGGTTGAAACCCGTCCGCAATCGATGCAATCTTTCACCATCAGAACCCCATCGGATTTCGATCTCAAACGAGATGTTTGCTCCTATGGCTACTTTCTGCTTGCACCGAACTTCTGGAACGTGCGGGAACAGTCGCTTTCAAGGGTGCTCGACCTCCCTCACGGCCGGACCTTCGTCGTTGTCCGCCAACCACTCGGTGTCGGCAAACCCCTTCGAGTCGCTTGCGCCTCTCCGATCGAACGAACAGACCGTGCATCCGTCGAATCCTCTCTCATCAGGATGCTCAGGCTCGATGAATCCGCCGATGTCATCAGTGACTTTCATCGTCTGGACCCGCGTCGCCGCATATGCGGTCGAGGCAGAATTTTCCGCTCGCCCACACTCTTCGAGGATGTGATCAAGACGGTCACAAGTTGCAACGTCACTTGGCCGGCCACGGTGCACATGAACCGCCGAATGTGCGAGACGCTCGGTCCGAAGATTCAACTCGCGCCCGGAATCATCGCGCATGGGTTTCCATCACCTGCCAAACTCTCAAAAACTCCTGCATCGACTCTCCGCGCCCGATGCCGCGTCGGATATCGGGACCGGCGGATCGTGGAGCTTGCCGGACTGTTCGTGAAGGCGGATACGCCGCGGGGACTGCCTCTGCGTTTGCTCGAAGATGACGGGACCACGGATCAAGCGGTCCATGATGCCTTGATCGAATTGCCGGGAATCGGCCCGTACGCCGCGGCGAACATCATGCAATTGCTGGGTCGATACGGTCGACTGCCCCTGGATACCGAAAGCGTCCGACACGGACGGACGATTCTCGGGCTCGATGGCTCATCAAAGAGCGTGATGAAGGCGGTCAAAGCGCACTTTGAACCCTTCGGCGACCAAGCATTTCGCGCCTACTGGTTCGAATTGTGGGACGCGTATGAAGCCCGGAACGGCCCTGCGTGGATGTGGGAACCTGATTCCACGGGCATGATGTTCACGGCGTCGCTTCAGGTCCGAAAGTAGATCTTCAGTTCTTCGACAACGATTCGACCGCCTTGATCGCGGCGTTTCGAACGAGCGGATCTTCAGTCTCATCAGAAGCGATCTCGCGGATCCTTGATTCAATCGCATGATGCTGATCGCCGGCACAATCCGTGCGAATCTGATTGAAACCGGCGATCACCGCGTTGCGACGCATGACCCCAAGCGGTGCGCGCTTCATCGCCGAGTTCGTGAACGCTTCGCGTCTGGTCCGCTCATCCCAAGACAGAACATCGAGAATCGGAAGTGATATCCGGGTGACCGCGAACGCGGGAAGGACGTCGGCAACACCGTCACCTTCCGCGCGCGCGGAGTTGTGCGGACAAACCTCTTGACACACATCGCACCCGTAGATGCGATCGCCGATACCCGCGATCAGTTGATCCGGCACATCGATTCGACGCTCGATCGTGAGGTAGGACACGCATCTGGACGCATCGACGCTGTACGGACTGATCGCGCCCGTCGGACATGCGTCGATGCATCGCGTGCATGTCCCGCAAGCGTCCGCATGGCGAATCTGTTCCGCCGGAACAGCGAGTTCAAGCGTCGTCGCGGCCCCTCCCAATAAAACATAAGATCCAACACGCGGATGAATCAGCATCGTGTTGCGGCCGATCCAACCCAACCCGCACAACTCGGCCAACTCGCGCTCGAGCACCGGAGCCGTGTCCACAAAACTCCT
This sequence comes from Phycisphaerales bacterium, assembly GCA_046342165.1. Classification (GTDB taxonomy): domain Bacteria; phylum Planctomycetota; class Phycisphaerae; order Phycisphaerales; family UBA1924; genus JBEIUO01. The sequence continues at coordinate 10,087 of JBKDPX010000357.1, forward strand.
GAAGTCCGCTCCGGGAAATCGAATTCGCATCGCATCGGCCATCTTGTGCAACCGGCGCTTCATCACCTCGTGATAGTTGCGACCCCTTGCGTAGCGCGCGATGCGGCCTTGTCCGGGCGTCGAAGCCTCGCTGACATCGCCTCGGGTCGCATATCGATCCGCCACCATGATGAACGAGCGCGTCCCCTCAAGATGCCGCCTCGGATCGAATCGCAGCGCCTCATCGCGCGCGAGATAGTCCATGGTGCCGTGCTTACCTTCGGCGATCCAAGAAGTCATGTGCCGCACGTATCGAGACTCGGATGCCGACGCCACACCGACGAGCGCAAATCCCAGGGATTTCGCAAACGACACGATTTCGCGCGTCGCTTCCGCGGGGTCGTAGGGTTTCGGCGGCAGTGGCTTCGGGGCCGGGCTCATCGCGGGCCCTCAAGGTCGCGATCAGTGGCTCGCGGCGGGTTGACAGGACTTGCAGCACGAGTTCAGCCAACCGAACATCGTCTTCGCGCTCGCTTCAAGCGCCGCGGACGGATCGCCGAGTTCGGGGAAGTACGCACGGTCATACTCGTACACCGCCCATCCCTTGAATCCGGAGGAACGGACTTCCTTGAACGAGCAGCTCGCACACAAGTCACCGTCACCAAGTGCGCAAGGAACGCCGTGTGAGAGATCCTTGAACTTCGCGACGCGCAGCTTGTCACCGAGTGTGAGGACGCCGTGGGAGAGCCGCTCACCTGCCGCGCGAGCGACGGGGACGCTGTAAGAAGCGCATAAGAGCGGATTGTTGATGGCGTCAAGAACCGACTTCATCGCCCCGGCGGTCTCGAAAGAGCCGCCATTTTCGAGAAGTACGGTCACGCCGCTGTTGCGGGCGTAATCGACGACCTTTCCAAGTCGATTCGCGATCCGGGCGATCGTGGCGTTGGTGGATTCGTTGTTGACGGTCTCGTAACCGAACACGCGCACATACGGAACTTCGAGCGCGACAGCCATGTCAACCAGTGCCTTGCCTCGACGAACGGCTGACTCCTGATCGAAGACGAATGTATTGCCGACTACCGGAGGCGTGACAGGATCATCGAATCGCAGAGAGGAGGAGAGACAGATGATTTCAACGCCCGCCGCGGCGAACATCGCGCGCACCTTGGTGGCGCTGGAGAGTCCCGGATCGCATGCGTTGTGGGTCGAACCGAATCCCTCGGTGCGAAGTTCGACGCCCAAGTAGCCGAACCGACGCGCGGCGTCGACGACTTGATCAAGAGTCCAATCGGGGCAGGCAACGGTGCTGAATGCAGGCTTCATCCTGAACGTCCTCTGTTCGTGCGCTCTCTGTGCGGTCAACTGATGATAGGAAGCGCATGTGGGATCGGGAAGCCGAACATCCGAAAGTCATTGGCGCGGACAGACTCGCGCGGCTAGGCTCATTTGACGCGAAAACCTCGAATCGGAGCACCCATGCACGGATACGGACAGAAAGAGCAATTCCACACCGACCTGGCGAACCGCCTCGACTACTCGGGGTATCTGATGCTCGATCAGATCCTCGGCGCTCAAAAGCCCCTGTCGAATCCCGAGCATCATGATGAGATGCTCTTCATTGTGCAGCATCAAACCACCGAACTGTGGTTCAAACTGATGATTCACGAACTGCGAGAGAGCTTGAGATTGGTACGGCAGGGCAAATTAGAGGCAACTTTTAAGATTCTCGCGCGCGTCAAGCACATCCAAGCGCAACTCCTGAATCAGTGGAGCGTGCTGGCGACATTGACCCCGAGCGAGTATGTGCAGTTCCGCCATGTACTGGGACCCGCCAGCGGTCTGCAGTCGTTTCAGCATCGATTGGTCGAGTTCATGCTCGGTCGGAAAGATCGCAGGATGCTTGCGGTCTTCCAGCACCGTGAAACCGTTCACTCGGAACTTCGCTCCGCACTTGAAGCTCCGAGCCTGTATGACGAGTTCCTTCGTCATATGGCCCGAGGCGGCATGGACATTCCCAAGGAGGTTCTCGATCGAGATGTGTCCGAACCGCACACACCCCATCCCGGAGTTCTGGCGGTGTTCAAGACGATCTATGAGAATCCGGCCAAGCACTGGGATCTGTACGAGATGGCCGAGAAACTGATCGATATCGACGAGGCGTACGCACTCTGGAAGTACCGACACATGAAGGTCGTCGAACGCGTCATCGGCTTCAAGCGCGGCACCGGCGGCACGTCGGGCGTGAACTATCTTCGAGACCGAATAGACGACCGACTCTTCCCCGAAATCTGGGATGTTCGCACGGAGATCAAGGGATGAGCGACCTGATCTCGAAGGCGGCGAGCGGTCTCGGTGAGGGTCCGCTGTCCGAAGAGCTTCTTGTTCGCCACATCCATCCGCTCTTTTCACGGGTGTTGCAACGCGACGGCATCTATCTCGCGAATCACTCGCTGGGCAGACCGCTTGATCAGACCGCCGCCGATGTGAAAGAGGCGATCGATCTGTGGTATCAGGACATGGACGGCGCTTGGGGTCCGTGGTTGGCCGA
>JBKDPX010000358.1:0-16259 GCA_046342165.1 Phycisphaerales bacterium
TTGTAAGGAATGCATAGATTCATCGTGCCGGCTCGCGATGTGAGTTTCAGTTCGAAACCGATCACGATCACGACTTCATTCGGAGCCACGATCTGGACGAGTTGCGGATTGCTTTCGGTGGACGAGACGGAGAAGGACATCGGTCGAACGCCGGACCACGCCTCCGACAGCGCCGTCATCCCGCGCTTGGTGACGTTGCCGATCAGGCGGGATTCGATGAGTGTCATCGGACGCTGAGGGATGAACAGATCCTGCGTCGTGCCGCCAAGCAGTCGGTCGATGATCGGATAAATGATCAGCGGCGAAATCTCAAGGCACATCTGGCCCTCGAGACCTTCGGCGGAAATCAAATTGAACGATGTGGGGTTCGGAAGCCCGGACGTGAACTCCGAGAATGTCATCTGTTCGCACGACGCGATTTTCACTTCGACGATCGTTCGAAGAAAGCCGCTCAGCGACGCGCCGAAGTTTCGTGCGAAGGATTCATGCAGCGTCTGCAAGGCGCGCATCTGATCTTTGCTCACACGTTCCGGACGCTTGAAGTCGTAGCCGCGAATCTCGGTGGATTCCGGATCGCGCGCGGTTCGACTGAAAATCTTGGGTGCAGGTCCGCGTTCTTCCGCCTCGCCGCTGCCGGCCGCGGCGAGAAGTGCGTCAACTGCTGATTGGTCCAGTACGTCTGCCATGGGTTGCTCTCGCGACTCCGTCGCCACTCCCAAGCAAGTCGGATCCGTCCGACTCGCGACACGCTTGAATCGGCGATGCAGGGCCTAAGACTTGAACATCAAGATGTGGGGCCTTTACCCGGCCCCGGACCGGGGATTGCGCAAACCCAGACATCTCTTCGGCGTACCGTAAACGGTCCGTTCCAATCGGGATTCTCCCCTATGAAACTGAAAACGTGGTTCGTCGTTCTCGCAACCCTGCTGACCCTTATCCCCCCGACGGAGGCATGGGCTCAGCCCAAGGTCGTCAACACCTCCATCAGCGTTGATCATCTCTCGGTTCCGCAAGGTGCCGACATCGTGTTGGCTGTGGTTCTGGACCACCGAGACGAATGGCATACGAATCCAAACAGTCCGACGGTTCCCGCCAGTTGGTCTCAATCCGGATTCGAGCCATGGCCGACCACGCTCGGATTAGACGCGCTCCCGTCGTGGGCGACAGTCGGCAAGATTCAGTGGCCGCAAGTGCACGAAATCGAAGTCGACCTGGCGGGCACCGGTGTGCCCGAGAAATACGGTGTCTACGAAGGACGCGCGATCGTGTATGTGCCCGTTCGAATCTCGGACGATGCTCCGACAGGCCAGGTGACGCTGAACGTTTCCATCGAGTATCAGGCTTGCGCCGACTCGTGTCTTCCGCCGATGAAGGATCGGCTGGCGGCGAAGTTGGAAATTGTCGCCAAGGGAGCACCTTCGGTGCGACCCACATCACTCGCGGACTTTGTCGGATTTGATCGGTCGAACTTCGACTTCGGAACCGAAGACGCGGTTGAGCCGCCACCGGGTCCGGTCGCAGCGAACCGATTTCAAACCACGGTCTTCGGCTATGAGATCGGATTCGATACCGACGGATTCGCGGGCAAGGCGCTGCTGTTGCTGTCGGCGATGTTCGGAGGTTTGATCCTGAATCTCACCCCGTGCGTTCTGCCCGTGATCCCGCTCAAAATCATGAGCCTTCAACACACCGCGAAGTCTCCTCAGCGTTCGTTGTATCTCGGCATCATCATGGCCCTCGGCGTGGTGACATTCTGGGCCGCCATCGGCGGATTCATCGGATTCAGCACCTCATTCAAAGCCGCATCGCAGTTGATCGCTGTGTGGTGGTTCACCGTCGCCATCGGTGTGTTCGTCGGAGTGATGGGGGTGGGCATGATGGGCGCTTTCACCATCGGGTTGCCCCAATGGATCTACTCGATCGATGCGAATCATGAGAGCGCGAGAGGTTCTTTCATCTACGGACTTCTCACCGCGGTGCTCGCGTTGCCCTGCGTCGCGCCATTTGCCGGAGCCGCCATGGCGGTCGCCGCTTACCAGGGGCCGACTCTCGCAATCGCGATCTTCGCGGCAATCGGCATGGGAATGTCGCTGCCTTACGTGATCCTCGCGGCCAAACCGAACTGGGTCAGTTTTGTTCCGTCAGCAGGCGAAGCGTCGGATCTCTTAAAGCAGATCATGGGACTCTTCATGGTCGCGGCGTCGCTCTTCTTTGTCGGTACCGGCTTGATCAGCCTTGTCGCAAGCAAGCCGTACCTCGGCAAGCAATTGCATTGGTGGATGATCGCCTTGGTGCTGTGTTTCGCTTCGTTCAAGCTCGCGACTCGCACATTCGCCATCACCAAGAGTCCGATTCGTCGCACTGTGTTTGCAATGATCGCCGCTGCACTCGCATTCGCCGGAGTTCGCTGGGCGATGATCCAAACCGCCAACGCGTGCCACGAACAGACTGCATGGACGGCTTACTCGGATTCGGAACTGAAGTCGGCCCTTGCCGCGGGGAAGGTGGTGGTCGTGGACTTCACCGCCGATTGGTGTCTGATCTGCAAGAGCCTTGAGTCCGCGGTGCTGAGCGTTGAACCTGTGGCGACCGAACTCTCAAAAGACGATGTGGTCACACTCAAGGCGGATCTCACGTCACTCGATGCACCCGGATGGACGTATCTCAAGGATCAACTGAAGCAGTCCGGAATCCCGTTGCTGGTCATCTATGGCCCGGGACTCAAAGAACCCGTGATGAGCGGGGCGTACACCTCGGAGTGGGTTATGGACTCCATGAAGAAGGCGCGGGAGTAGGTTGGGGTGCAGATTCTGCCGATTCGCAGTGTTGCAAATTCAACGAAAGTCGGTACGGGTTGACACCGATAAGGATGAAGGCTAGGTTTTCTTCCCCGATTCCTCGGGGGACAACTCAGTGTCAGGTTTCGCGGGCGTAGCTCAGTGGTAGAGCGCTACCTTGCCAAGGTAGAAGTCGAGGGTTCAAATCCCTTCGCCCGCTTTCTTCTTTTTTCTGGCCCCCAAGTGAAACGAATTGACTTCGCGTCAATCAAAAAACCCCGCTGAAGCGGGGTTTTTCATTGCTGTCATTGTGGGGTGCATCAGGCGACGCGGCGACGCTTGGACGTCTTGCCGGTCGGCTTGATGTAGTCCTCGAGGTTCGCGACGACCGAGCGGCGGTCAAGTTCGCGCTCGACGTTCTTGCGAACGTTTGTTCCACCGCAGATGCGGCAGAGCAACAACTGCTCGGGGCTGAGGGTCTTCATGTCCGGGGTCTTGCTGATCTTCATGATCTTCGACATTTGAGTGCTCCTATCCGTGTTGTGCACTCCCTTTTGATCGCCCGAACCGCATGGTTTGTTCCAATTTGCGTCGGTGTTTCCAGGGAGTTTTTATACCTAACCCATTTGAGTTATCGGGAGCGGCAGGGGGTGACTTTGGTTCATCATCGGAATAAACGGAAAAATCTTGCGAAACGGAATCGAATTCGGTAGCATCTTGTCAGGGTACTTGGATCCGTGAGGCCACGCCCTGCGAATTTCGGAGTCGTGTGGAGATGCAGCTTCAGACATCCGAAGGAATCAGAGAGATGAAACACTCAAATCCGCCGTTCATTTTCGCCGCGACGCTCGTGCTGCTCGCCGGCTCAGCTTTCGGTCAAGACAGCGTTTCGAGAAACGCCAACGGAGGAAGCGGTCTGCCCGGAGACGCGCAGACGTATTGGATCAGCTCGAGCCAGCGGTCGTCGTATGTCGTCGATTTGCGATCGATCTCGTCGAGTTGGGGAACGTCCTTCGGTATCGCTCCGATCGCGAAATCCGGACGCGTGACATCAAGTCGCTTCACCGCCACGAATCTCTCATCATCCATCAGTTCCGATGTCCGGATCGGCGTCGCCTATCCCGAATCCTCGTACACGCTCTGGACCGCGCCCGGCGGCGGCGTCAACTCGCTCGAGAACAACACATCGCTCAACTCCTCCGTCCCCCGGTCCGGCACCGCGAGCGTCTTCGGTCTGGGCTTCATGGATTTTGAGGAAACCGGCAGCGGCGCCACCGCTGTTTTCACGAACCAAATCACCGGCGCACTCGCGGCGTTCGATCCGAACGAACCCGGGCGCCTCTATGTGACTCGTTACGTCGCCGCGCACAACAACGTGGGCGTCACAGTCGCCGACACCGCGCAGTTTGGATACGGAGCGGTCGATGCAAGCGGCAACATCACGTTCCGTGCGGACGGTTTCGGGTCTCTGGCGACAACCAATCAGCTCACCGGCGATTCGATCTTCCGTGTTCGCATGACTTCGCGTTCAACAGCCACCAACAGCATCAGTGCCACCGGTGGTGCGGACACCGCGGCCACTGATCGACTCTTGAACAACGATGCTGTCACGCACAATGCGCCGAACATCCTTCCCGCTTCGATTGGATCTCGATCCGTCGTCGTGACGCCGAACTTCACAGGTTCGCTGCGTTCCGAAACATCGCTCAACGCGACAACATTGATCTCATCCCACCGAACGGGCGCTGCAGAACATCGCGGCGGCGCGACAGTTCTCGCTCGCCCCGTGTTCTCTTCAAGCGTCGCAACCGGAGCCGTGCTCGCGCGAGTCACCTCGACCGCGCGAACCAACTCCATCAGTGTGTTCGGCCTCAATTCAAGCGGCGGAGTCACAGGCTCCCGGCTGCTCACGCTGCCGGGTTCTCCGATCACCTCATGCGACTCCTATGTCCCTCCGGTCTTCGTGGATTTCCGAAGCTATGACAGCCAAGTCACGTTCCGTGGCGGCAGTGCTCCGGTCGCTGTCGGCGTCGACAGCGAAGGTCGTGCACTCGCAGCGGCGACTGTCTACAACGGAACCGCTCCGGAGGCTGACAATCCTTTTAATGCGATCGCCGTGGCGCGATTCGATCCTTCGAATCCCTCGAGCACGGTCAGTTGGACACTCGCGGCGTGGGTCGATTCAAACGCGATGACCGGTAAAGCCATTCTGGGAGATGTCGGCGCCGACGGCGCTCCTGGTACGGGCGACAGCGGTGAAGGCGACGGTGTGATCAATGGTTCAGACGCACCGGCGGGACGCCTGGCGGCGCTGATGGAAACGACTTTGGGGTTGGCGGGTCCCTCGATGAGTTCTCCCGCGATGGATGCGGCGGGCAATGTGTACTTCATTTCGTCGATGCGCGCCAATCGCCGCGTCGGTTCGACGATCGTGAGCGAACCCTCCATCGGACTCGTTCGCGCGGTCTACGACCCCGCGGCTTACTGCTACCGCTTGGAACTTTTGTGCAAGGTCGGCGATGTGATCGCCGGCGTGAACAGCGGTCGCAACTACAAGATCGTGACCTTGAATGTCGCCGACTCCGATTCAGTTTCTTCGGCATCGATGTGGTCGGGTAGCGTGAGCGGAACAGGCTGGAACGGTGATCTTTCGCAGACCGCTGATCCCGTCTCTCCCGTGAACCTCGGTGGATTGATCGTGTCCGCGCGAGTTGTGTACGACACGAACAACGATGGTAACTACGAGGATCCGTCAGCGACAGGCGGCAATACCGCCAGCGTCGATGAAGCGTACAACGTCGCGCTGTACATGGGCAACGTCACATTGCCGACTCAGCCATGCCCCGCCGACTGGGATGGATCCGGTGGAGTTGACGGAGACGACGTGATCGCCTTCTTCTCTGAATGGGATCTTGGCAACGCCGACTTTAATGAAGACGGCGGTACGGACGGCGACGACGTGATCGGATTCTTCAGCTTCTGGGACACAGGCTGCTGATCAATTCGTTTCAGGCTTCGCCGGACAACTTTCGAAGTTGATCTCTCAGGGTGTCGACCTGACGCTGAAGCTTGCTGACCTTCAGCATCGCGCGAACGCGCGTAATGAGTTCCGCACGATTCACTGGTTTCGTGAGGAAGTCGTCCGCTTCCAGTTCCTTCGCGCGTTCGGCGTCGGACACTTCATTGAGCGCCGTCACCATGACGACAGGGATCTTGCGCGTCGCCGGGTTCGATTTGAGAATCTTGCACGCCTGAAACCCGCTCATGTGTGGCATCATGACGTCCAGCAGGATCAGGTCCGGCGGTTCGCGATCAACGGACTCGAGTGCTTCGCGACCGTCTCGCGCGGTCTGCAGTTTGCAGCCAAGATCCTCCATGTACGCAAGCAAAAGTTCGAGGTTCTGCTCGTTGTCGTCAACGAGAAGGATCTTGCAGCCTGACAAGTCGAGTTCGTCCGCTGTGGTCATGCCCATGTTGTATCAGCCTTCTTTGACGGACGAAAGGGGAGTCCGAGAATGATTTTGCGGATGCGAATGGTCCGGCGATGTGTGTGCTGTCGGGTGCGATCCCTCCGGATTTCTCTTCCAACCGGGCGGAACCGTGGTTATACTCAGGAGTTACAGCTAGTTTGGTGGGAGTGGTGAGAGGGAGAGACCCGTCGTGCCGACCCAGACGTCGAAGCAGAAATCCGCGTGGGACAATCGCTTTGAGATCCCCTCTCAAAGCGATCTCATCGCCGGCCTGAATCACCAAATGCACTTTGTCGCCGAGCACGCGCGCCATTTGTTGGTGCAACCCGGTTGCGTCAAGGAGGCTGTCGCGTGGCAAGGTGTCTGGAAGTGGACGTTCTCATACACCTGCACCCTCGATCAGTCGCGCCCATGGGCGTACATCATTCCGGATCCGTCCAAGCTTCGGATCTGTGTGCCTTTGGCTGTGAATGTGCTGACTGAGATCCCCTTGAAGAAAATCTCACGGTTCGTGAGGGATGTCATCGTTCATGCCGCTCCGGTCGGTCAATTGCGCTGGCCCATGTGGGAAGTGCAGACCAAGGCACAGGCGGCCGATGTGCTCGAACTGTGCACTATGAAACTCGCCGCGATGAATCCCAAGCCGCTCGGCGTCTGAAACATCAGAATTCGTCGTGGGAACTGCAGGATTTCCGGTTGTCATGCCGATTCCTTCTCCGCGTGCTCTTCGGAGTTCGATGTGCGCGCCGTCACTGAAGGAGTTCGATTTTGGCGAAGGACTATCGCTCGATGTTCAAGTCTTGTGTCATGGCGGGCGCTCTGCTTGCCACGCTCGCCGGTGGCGTGGTCGCCGCCGAGTCCCCGAAACGTCGCGGCGAACTGACCGACGATGTCCAACGGATGATCTCTTCAGGCAAACTCGGAAACGCAAAAGTCGGCGTTTGCATCATTGATCAAGAAACCGGTGAAGTGCTCGCCGCCGTGAACGCCGAGCGTCCGCTCACCCCCGCGTCGAATCAAAAGCTGCTGACCAGCGGCGTTGCGCTGATGGCACTCGGGCCCGATTTTGTTTTCAAGACCGAACTCGTGCGCGACGGCGCCAGAATCATCATTCGAGGTGGCGGAGATCCCGCCTTGGCCGACCCGGAGATTCTGGACGACACCGAGCCGAAGCTTTCCGTGGATGACATCTTCCGTTTGTTGGCCGAGGCTGTTAAGAAAGAGGGCATGGCGGGAGTCTCCGAAGTCGTGGTTGACGATCGCATCTTCGATCGCGAGTTTCTGCACCCGGAATGGCCGGAGCGGAACCACATGATGCCGCACTCCGCCCAGATCGCCGGGCTGAACTTCAATGCCAATGTCATGGCCGTGTTTGTGAAACCCTCGCGTGAAGGCGCCGGTCGTGCGCCGAGTTTCTCCCTCGAGCCTTCGATGCCCTGGTTGCCGATCGAAAATCGCGCGCGCACCGTGACCACGGGTCAGAACTCCCCGTGGCTCAGTCGCGAACCCGCTGAAAATCGATTTGTGCTTCGCGGCGACGTGCGTCAGGCTCTGACTGACGGCATTCGAGTGCCCATTCACAATCCGCCCGAGTTGTTCGGAAATGTCTTTGCTCAGAATCTCAATGCGGCGGGTGTGCCCGTCGCCGGCGGCGTGCCCAGTGAGTTCACCAAGCCCGTCGGAGTCCGAATGGCGAATACAGGTGAGGATTTCTCCGGCGGCAAGGTGATCGCCGTGGTCACCACGCCGATGTCTCATGTGCTCGAGCGATGCAACGCCGACTCGATGAATCTCTACGCGGAGGCCCTGCTCAAGCGCGTCGGCCATCACGTGACGAAGGAGCCCGGATCATGGGCCAACGGATCCTCCGTGATGCGAATGATGATCACGGAAAAGCTCGGCGCCGAGTATGCGTCATCAACGGTGATCACGGACGGATCCGGCATTTCAAGAAGCAACTCCGTATCTCCGATGACATTCGCCCGCTGGATGAATGTCGTTGTGTCTGATCGGAAGTTGCGCGATATCTACTGTGACACGATGGCGCGACCCGGATCCGGAACGCTTCGCAAGCGATTTCAAGGCGTCAAGCTGGCGAATGATCTTCGCGCCAAAAGCGGATTCATCGACGGAGTCCGAACGCTTTCGGGTTTCGTGATTGACAAGGAATCCGGTCGACGCGTGGCATTCAGCGTCATGGTGAACGACATCAAGACGGGAGATCAGACCCAGTCCGCCATCGACTTGCACGAGGATGTGGTGGTTGCGATCGACAAATGGCTCGAGCGACAGGGGTCTCCCAAGCTCGGCGGCTGAGTGTGTCGAAGTTTCAGGGGCAAGCGCAATCAAACTCCCTCGCGAAAGCGGGGGAGTTTTACTTTCCGTGTACACCCGCAAGACTCAATCCGATGACTCCGAGAATGACCAGCGCGAGTGACGCCACCTTCAAAGGCGTGACACTCTCTTTCAGCGCGAACACGCCGATCAGCGCGATGAGCGCCATGCCTGTTCCCGCCCAGATCGCGTAAGCGAGTCCGATCTCCAACTTGCGAGCGGCGAGCAACAGAAAAATCACCGCGGCGATGTACGTCGCCGCGGTGAACATGATCGCGCCCGTGGAATGCCATCCCTTGATGAACTTCAGGCTGATCGCCCAAGCGACTTCGCAGGCGATGGCTGCGGTAAGCAGAAGGGCGGTGCGCATGGAATCAATCGTTGGGGTTACGCATGAGCTTCTTCAACGCCGGAGTCAATGCCATGATCAAGATGCCCGCGCCGCAGCTGGTCACGACGAAGAGGAAGAAGAAGTCTCCCTGTCCTCCGAAAGTTCCCGACCATGGCAGTGAGGTCTCGCCGCGTTCGATCTTCTCGGTCATGCCGGCGATCTTTCCTCCTACGACATATGCGAGGAAGCTTGAAACAAACCAGATACCCATGAGCTGTGAGATGAACTTCTTCGGTGCGGCCTTCGTGACGTAGCTCAGACCCGTGGGGGAAAGGAACAACTCACCGACCGTGTGAAGGATGTATGTGGCGACCACAAGCCACATCGCGGACTTCATTCCATCCTTCGCCTGCATGCCTGCGAATGTGATGAACAAGAAGCCCAATCCGAGGAAGAGCAGGCCGAGACCGATCTTGATCGGCTGGCTCGGCATCTTCCCGGCCTTCCCGAGTTTGACCCACATCCATCCAAAGAACGGGGATAGCAGAACGATCACCGCGGGATTGACATTTTGGAACCAGCCTGACGGCACCAAGAAGGAGCCGACCATTCGATCGGTCCGTTCATCGGTAAAGAAGTTGAGGCTGGTCGCAGCCTGCTCGAAGGCAAGCCAGAAGAAGAAGTTGAAGAACATGAAGATGAAGATCGAAAGCACAGGCCCGCGATCCTCGCGCTCCTGCTTGGAGACGAACATTCCGATCCCTACCAGTGCCGCAATCACCAAAGCGGCAAGCACGGTCGGATTGGTGATGAAGCCATCGATTCTCTTGAGCACGCCCTGGGCGAACAAAGCCGCGACACCGAACGCGATGATGATTCCACTGCCGACGAACATCGGCGCGATGCGGCCTTTGCCTTCGGGAGGATTGCCGATTCCGGGCAGGAACTTCGGCTTCAACATCAAGTACATGCCCAAACCTGCAAGCATTCCGACCGCGGCCGCACCGAAGCCGTAATGCCAGCCGACCTGTTCACCGAGGTAAGCACAGACCAATGTGCCGAGGAAAGCGCCGACGTTGATACCCATGTAGAAGATGCTGAATGCGCCTTCGCGACGCGGATCACCTTCGGGATACAACTGACTCACCATCACGGTCACGCTGGGCTTGAAATGTCCGGTGCCCACGATGATCATGACCAGGCCCAGAATGAACACATTCATTCCCATCGCACTGGTGTTCATGTCTCCCATGCCGCTGATCGCGAGCACGATGTGTCCGAGTGCGATGAGCAAACCGCCGACGATCATCGAACGGTGCGTCCCGATCATCTTGTCTGCGATCATGCCGCCGATGATCGGCAGCAGATAAGCCATACCGCCGTACCAACCGGTGAGTCCGCTCGCCTCTTCCTTGGTCCAGCCTCGACCGGGATTGAATCCGGCTTCCTTGCCATCAGGCAGTGGACTCATGCCGTCAACCGCGCACTTCAGGTACAAGCCCAATATGGCGCGCATGCCGTAAAAGCTGAAGCGCTCCCACATTTCGACCATGAACAGAAGAAACAGACCTGCAGGATGTCCCAGAATCGTTCGAGTTTCTCGAATGTCGGGCGCTGGATGAGACGGTTGCATGTTCATGCTTGGATACCTCTTGCAAATTCCGACAATCTTAATCGGCGCTCCAAATGCCGCAGTCGGACCGGAAGTAATGTACCAGTTTCAGCGAGTTGCTGCGAATCGCAAACGCACCGATCGAAAGACAACTGTCGATGTGAGGCGATCGTCGGCCCTTCCGGTCCGTTGGGCCCAATTCTCCGTGTGCGGCGTTCAGGGAGATTCGGTATCGATCCGAGCCTGAAAACCTGAAACGAATTCGTCGAAGATCCTGCCAATCCGCGTCCCCTATGGTTTCGTCATGGCTGAAGCGCTCATGCCTGAATTCGCCCGTTCGCTCCTTTCGCGCTTTGTTGCACGAGACGCAACCGTCGGTGTCGTCGGGCTTGGGTACGTCGGTCTGCCGCTCGTGCGTGCCATGCATGCCGCGGGTTTTCGGGTTATCGGATTCGATATCGATCCCGAGAAGATCCGGCGACTGCGCGAAGGTCAGGCCTATCTCAGGCACCTCGGCGAGGAACTGCCGCGAGAACTCGCCAAGAGTGATCGATTCACGCCGACGAGCGATCCCGAATCGCTTCGTGCCTGCGATGCCGTCGTGCTTTGCGTTCCCACGCCGCTGGGCGCGCATCAAGAGCCGGATCTTCAGTATGTTCGCCGTTCAAGCGAGATGGTGGGCAAGGTGCTGCGTCGCGGCACGCTGGTCACCCTCGAATCCACAAGCTATCCGGGGACCACGCGCGAAGTCTGTCTGCCGGCGCTCGAGGCCGCGGGCCTGAAGTTCGGAGTCGACTTTCTGCTCGCGTTCAGTCCCGAGCGCGAAGATCCCGGGCGCCAGGGAGTTGACACTCGAACCATTCCGCGATTGGTGGGCGGCATCGACGAAGCCAGTGGCAAGGTCGCGCATGCCATGTATGCCGCCGCGATCGATCGAGTGGAAATAGTCGAGTCCGCGGAGGTCGCCGAAGCCGCGAAGCTGCTCGAGAACATTTATCGCGCCGTCAACATCGCGCTTGTCAATGAACTCAAGCCCGTGCTGACTGACATGGGGATCGATATCTGGAAGGTCATCAAAGCCGCGGCGACCAAGCCCTTCGGATTTCAGCCGTTCTATCCCGGCCCCGGTCTCGGCGGCCACTGCATTCCGATCGATCCGTATTACCTCACCTACAAAGCGCGCGAGTTCGGGCACTCGACGCGGTTTATCGAACTCGCGGGAGAGATCAATCATCGCATGCCGCGATATGTGGTTGATCGCGTTGCCGAGGCGCTGAACGAAGACGGCAAGGCGCTGAACGGTGCGAAGGTGCTCATGCTCGGCATCGCATACAAGGCGAACATCGATGACATCCGCGAGACTCCCGCAGCGGAAATCGTCAAACTGCTACATGAGCGCCGTGCCCATGTGATGTATCACGATCCTTATGTTCAGTCATTCCCGGAGATGCGAAAGTACAGCATCGATCTCGACTCGATTGAATTGACACGCGAAGCGTTGGCGTCGGCTGATGCGGTACTCATCGTCACCGATCACGCGAAGATCGACTATGCGCTCGTCGGCGATGCCTCCAAGTTGGTCATCGACACTCGGGACGCGATGTCGAGGGTTGCGACTGTGAAGTCGCGCGTGGTGAAGGCCTGAAGACTAGACTTTGCGGTCATGGCATTGCCGCCCCCAATCACCGAAGCGGAAATCGAACTCGCCTATGCCGCGGCGCAGAAAGTGGTGGAGACGCATCGCCGCGTCGTCGCGTGGTTGAAGCCGGGCGTGACGTTGGCTCAAGTCGACGCATTCATCGCCAAAGCGCTTGCGGACCTCGGTTGTCGAAGTTGCTTCCTTGGGTATCAAGTTCCCAGGACTCCGCGGTTCCCGTCGCACTCTTGCTTGAGCGTGAATGAGTGCGTGGTTCACGGCACCGCGGCAAGTCTCGCGCGCCCTCTGCGCCAGGGGGACCTTTTGAAGGTCGATATCGGCGTGTTCCATCAAGGATGGGTGGGCGATGCGGGATGGACTTACAGTTTCGGAGAGCCCGAGCCCAAGGTGCGCAAACTGATGGAGTGCGGTAAGGAGTCCCTGCGTCGCGGGATCGCCACGCTTCGGCCCGGCAACACATTCCTCGAATGGGCGAAAGTGGTGGAGGGGTACGTCGAAGGTGATTGCGGGTTCCACCTGATTCGGGGTCTCGGCGGTCACGGTTACGGGCGTAAGTTGCACGCGGCTCCCTATGTATCGAACACATTGCCGAGTTATCCGGGTGAGTGGCCGGATTCCCGCACGGCATGCAGGCCGGGAACTTTGGTCGCCGTCGAACCGATGTTGGCGATCAGCACCGGAGACACTCAGCAGCACGATGGTGAGTGGCCGGTCATCACCGCCGACGGCTCGATGAGCGTTCACTATGAGCACGATGTGTTGATCACGGAGTCGGGGCCAAGGGTTCTCACCGAAGGCATGGACGAGTTGCCTGACGTTGTCGGGTGAACAACGTGTCGATTAGATGATTTATCAAGTGAAAACCGCTTCACATTTCACTTGTGAGAACCCCTGCCTATACTCAGGCCCGTGGATCGACGGATCGACAAGATCTTCGCCGATTTGCGGGAAAAACGCACAAAAGCGCTCATGCCTTTTGTCTGCGGAGGCTTCCCCGCGACAGGCACCCTGACGAAGTTGCTTCCCGAACTGGAAGCCGCCGGGGCATCGATCGTCGAAATCGGATTCCCGTTCTCAGATCCCATCGCTGACGGTCCGGTCATCGCGCAGGCAATGCATCACGCGATTCAGTACGGCGCCACCGCGCAGTCGATCTTCGATGAAGTCGCGGCGGTTCGATCGACTTTGAATATCGGTTTGGTTGCGATGGTCTCCGTGTCCATCGTGATGCGATTGGGCGGACCCAGAGTGTTTTGTGAACGCGCCGCAAAGGCGGGTTTCGATGGACTCATTATCCCTGACGTGCCGTTGGAAGAGTCCGACGAACTTCGAAAGAACGCTTCAGACCACGGGCTGACTTTTTCATTATTGATCGCGCCGACTTCGAGCCCTGCGCGCGCGGAGCAAATCGCCGCGGCGTGCACGGGATTCGTCTACATGCTGGCGCGCACCGGAATCACCGGTGAACAGGGCGGGCCGCCCGATATCGGCGGCAGGATTTCGCGCATGCGACAACTCACACAGTTGCCGATCGCATGCGGTTTCGGAATCTCAACCTCCGACCATGTTCGTTCCGTCGTGCGGCATGCCGACGCGGCGATCGTGGGCAGTGCGATCGTTCGCAAAATGGACGAGGCGATCCGCGCGGGAACAGATCCTGTGCAAACCGCGGGTCAGATGGTCCGCGATTTGGCGCGAGGCCTCATCTTCGAGCAATCGGACCAACCGGGTCGAGCGACCGGCTGATCGTTGGAACATCGTGAATTGTCGGAATGTCGGTGACGGAGGGCTGGGCTTGTTGATTTGAGCGAAAGCGAGGTGCAGTGGTGATGCACTTCGATTCAAGAACACAAGGTCGCGGAGGAGCCGCGGCGGGAAGCACATCGATCGGGAGAACAGCATGCAGACGTACGTCAACGGGAACGGAAAGAGTCATTCGGAACACATGGGCCACAGTCGTGGCGAGGTGGTGCACATGAATCAGCCGCGCGTCGATCAGTACTTCGCTTCCGAGGTCTTCAACGAGCGCGTGATGCAGCAGCGCCTGCCGAAGGATGTCTTCCGACGTTTGCAGCAGACGATCAACCACGGCGAGCCCTTGGACGCGGGCATGGCCGATGTCGTCGCTGCGGCGATGAAGGACTGGGCCATTGAAAAGGGTGCGACGCACTACACCCACTGGTTCCAGCCGCTCACCGGCTTGACGGCGGAGAAGCACGACGCGTTCATGGTGCCGGACAACAACGGTGGCGCGCTGAGCGAGTTCACCGGCTCGATGCTCGTTCGCGGCGAGCCCGACGCCAGTTCATTCCCTTCCGGCGGTTTGCGCGCGACATTTGAAGCTCGCGGCTACACCGCTTGGGACTGCACGAGTCCCGTCTTCATTTCGCGTAATGGCGGAACCGCCACGCTGTGCATTCCGACCGCGTTCGTCGGTTGGAGCGAGGGTGAAGCGCTCGACTACAAGACTCCGCTCCTGCGCTCGATTGAAACACTCTCCGAACAGGCCATCCGCGTGCTCAAGATCTTCGGTGAAGCCGACGGTGTGACGCAGGTCATGGCGACCCTTGGTTGCGAGCAGGAGTACTTCCTTCTCGATCGCGAACAGTTCTACGCGCGCCCTGATCTTGTGACGTGCGATCGCACACTCTTCGGCGCGCGTCCCCCGAAGGGACAGCAGCTCGAGGACCACTACTTCGGTTCGATTCCGACGAGAGTGCTCGCGTTCATGAGCGAAGTCGAGCGTGAGTTGTATCGACTTGGCGTTCCCGTGAAGACCCGACACAACGAAGTCGCGCCGGCGCAGTTCGAACTGGCCCCGTTGTTCGAGGTCGCGAACATCGCCTGCGATCACCAGATGCTGGTGATGGAAGTGCTGCGCAAGGTCGCCGCGCGTCACAACCTCTCGTGCATCCTTCATGAGAAGCCTTTCGCGGGAATCAACGGATCGGGCAAGCACTTGAACTGGTCGATTGCGACGAACACGGGCGTGAATCTGCTTGATCCGCGCGACAACACCCACAGCAACATGCTGTTCTTGACGGTGCTGTGTGCGGTGATTCGCGCGGTTGACATTCACGCCGATCTCCTGCGTTCGTCGGTTGCCAGCGCATCAAACGATCACCGTCTCGGCGCGAACGAAGCGCCCCCGGCGATCATTTCGATCTTCCTGGGCGACATGCTCACGGACATCATCAATCAGCTCGAATCCGGCACTCCCAAGAGCACGCTCAAGGGTGGCAAGCTCGATCTCGGCGCGAAGTCGCTCCCTCAGTTGCCTCGCCACTCCGGCGATCGCAACCGCACGAGCCCGTTCGCGTTCACCGGAAACAAGTTCGAGTTCCGCGCGGTCGGTTCGTCGCAGGCCGCGGGTTGGCCCGCGACGGTGCTCAACACGATCGTGGCCGAGAGCCTTGATTTCGTCGCATCGCAACTCGAGAAGCAGGTCGGTGCGAATGCGTCCGAAGAGAAGCTGACCAAGGCGGTGCGCGCCCTGCTTCAGAAAATCATCAAGCAGCACAAGCGCGTGTTGTTCGATGGTGACGGCTATACGAAGGAATGGCACGCCGAGGCGAAGAAGCGTGGCATGCCGAACCTGCGTGAGTCGGTCGCCGCGCTCGAGGTCATCAATGGCAAGAAGAACATCGACATGTTCAAGAAGTACGGCGTGTTGACCAAGGTCGAAGTCGAGAGCCGTCAGCACATCTTCCTTGAGAAGTACATCAAGCAGTTGACGATCGAAGCGGAAACCGCGCAGCTCATGGCAAAGACCTTTATTCTTCCCGCGGCGCTCCGTCAGCAGACGGAACTCGCGGAGGTCGTCGCCGCGACGGAAGCCGCCGATGTTGACGCTTCGGATTCTCGCGCCAGTCTCGAAGAGTTCGTCGCTTTGGTCACGAAGTTCCGCGCGGCTATGGGCAAGCTCGGTAAGGCGCTGGAACACGACGGAGAAGATGTCACCCACCACGCCCGCTACATGCGTGACAAGGTGCGCCCGGCAATGTCCGAATTGCGTGAGCTCTCGGATGAACTCGAGAGTCGCATCTCCCGCGATCTCTGGCCTTTGCCGACCTATCGC
>JBKDPX010000359.1:0-819 GCA_046342165.1 Phycisphaerales bacterium
AGAAGGGACAGAAGTATGTGGTCGTCCTTTCGACCTGTGCCGGCCTTTGGCGATATGTGTTGGGGGACGTCGTGGAGTTCGACACGATCCCGGACCGACCGCCCTCAGCGGGCGGCGGCGGCGGTGACGGCCCGAGCAGACTTCGAATCGTCGGGAGGCATCGACATTTCATCAATGCTTTCGGCGAGAATCTGATCGTGGAACACATCGAAAATGCGGTCGCCGCTGCAGCTCGTGAGTCCGGCGTTCTGATCGGCGAATTCACGGCCGCACCCGTTTATCCGCGCGACAACCGCCGCGCCGGCCTTGAATTGGCCGTGGAAACAACCTCGGATGTTGATCCTCGCCGTTCGGAACTGTTCGCGAAGGCGTTTGATGAATCTCTGAAGGCGCAGAACGTGGACTACACCACCAAGCGAACGGATGGATTCGGAATGGGACCTCCGACGATCACCTGGATCCCGACCGGCACATTCCATCGCTGGATGGAATCCCGCGGCAAACTCGGCGGACAACACAAGTGCCCAAGATGCGCGAACACTCGCGACCTACTCGATCAAGTGGTCAACTGCGCAATCCCCCGCTAACGATCTCGAAGGGCCAAGTGTATCATCCGTGTCGAAACTGACACCCTCTCCGCTCGTTCTCGCACCATGACCGATTCCGTTCTTCACTCATCACGTCCCGAGCCGTTGCTTCGGCTGCTGAACCCCGTTCAGGCCGTCGGGGCGATCTGGCGACACCGGGATCTCGTGGTGCAGTTCGCGATCCGCTGGTTCGCCTCCCGATTTCGAGGGACGCATCTCGGCGTGATCTGGG
>JBKDPX010000360.1:0-4350 GCA_046342165.1 Phycisphaerales bacterium
TTGCCTCATCCCTCCGCGTTCGTTCCTGAGTTGTTGGACCAACTTGGGAAACCCGAAGGCGGTCTGTGTGAACGAATCGCGACGATCATCCGACTCAAGGTCGGTGTCGATGTGTTGCCTGACGAGATTCGATCGATCGAACTGCCGCCGCATTCGCATATGAATTATGAAGTCGTCGATGCGAAGGGCGACATTCTCGCATCGGGTCGTAATCTCGGCGTGATCCGAACGAAGCTTGCGCCGCGAATTCGGGAGGGCTTCTCGAAACTCACCGCCGACAATCTCACGCGAGACAACCTGAAGCGTTGGAGTTTCGGCGAATTGCCGGAAACCGTGGATGTTCGCAGGTTCGGCATGACCGTGCGTGCGTTCCCCGCGTTGGTCGACATGAAGTCTTCCGTTTCGATCAAGTTGTTCGATACCCGCGCGGCGGCTGATGAGTCGATGCGATTCGGTTTGCGTCGTCTGTGCATGCTCGCATCCGACTCGGACTTCAAGAAGTACACGCAGTTCCTTCCCGCGGCGGATCGTCTCGCCATGCGCTACGCCCCGCTTGGAGATGTGAGTGAGTTCAAGCCGTTGCTCCGCGAGGTGATCGCCGATCGCGCGTTTTTGTATGACGACACCGGCCCGCTTCCTGATGCCAGACTGCCGCGGGATTCGGATGCTTTCGATGCCCTCGTCTACTCCGGATTGTCCCGACTCGGTCGCGCGATGGATGATGTCGTCGAAACGGTGGAGGCGATATTGAACGGTGTGTATGCGGTGCGCGCGAGTTTCGGTGATCGTCCTCCGGTCGCATGGACACCGGTGATCGCTGACATCGCTTCACAACTTGACTCGCTGTTGCCCAAAGGCTTTCTTGCGATCACGCCGTTCGAGCGCCTGAAGCACTTTCCCCGATACTTGGCGGCCATTCAACGACGCGTCGCGAAGCTGTCGGGCGACGGCCTTTCGAAAGACTTGCGGAAGATGGCCGAGTTGGACCCATACAAGCGTTTCCACGCTGAAATCGTGAAGAACGAGCCTCAGCGTGCACGCGAAGACGCCGCACTCCACCGATTGGGCTGGATGATCGAGGAGTTCCGAGTTTCACTCTTCGCACAGGAACTGAAAACACCCGTTCCGGTTTCGGCGAAGCGACTGGACGAGATCATCGAATCGATGAGACCGCCCGAACAGGCTGACTGAAACCCCTCTTGCTTCGCGGCGTTACAATCAGTCCAACTCAATGGTGGCCCCGTTACTCATTCTTTCGTTTGTGCTCGTACACCTGTACGACGATTTCGGTCCGATGGAGGGCGCATCAAGCTGTCCGCCACACCAAGTGCTCATGCGATATGCGGGCGGCATGTTTGTCCTGTGGCTGATATCACACATTGCTTTCATGTCCGCTGCTCGACGAATGGATCGCGGAGATCGCGGAGCGCCTTTCCGCGCGGACTCGATTCTGAACGCTACTCGTGTCGTCGCTGTCGGCGCCTTCGCATATGCGATATACCAGTACGGATTGCCCGACGCGATTCGTGCATACATCGGAACTCCGGTGTTGATCGATCGTGTGTTGTGCGCCATGCCGCTCTGGATCATGATCGGAGCAGGTTGGTATTCCCGCTATCCCGTTGAGCGTCGAATGCGCGAGGCGCTGTTGATGCGCGAAATCCATGCGGGGCGTTCTCCCGAAACGCTTCCGAATCGCTCGGGTTATGTGAGTTTGCAGATCAGACATCAGATGCTTATGTGGATCCTCCCGATCTGCATGATCTCAGGCGCAGGTGACGCCGTGGCCCGAGTGATCGAAAACAACCCGCGAATCTATGACAGGATTGGCGCGACCGGCTCGCATCTTGCGCAGTTCGCGGCGTCGTTCATCATGTTCATGCTTGCGCCGTTTGTGATTCGTCGTCTTTGGCGAACGGTCGAACTCGGCGCCGGTGATTTGCGTGATCGCATTCGGTCGGTCGTTGACTCGCACGGGGTTCGAGTGCAGGGGCCGTTCGTGTGGCGCACGGGTTCGGGCGTGCTGAATGCCGCGGTGCTCGGTGTGATGTTTCCGATTCGGTATCTGCTGTACACGGACTCGTTGCTTGAGTCGCTCACGCCTCGCGAGTTGGAGGCCGTCTCGGCGCATGAAGTGGCGCATCTCAAACATCATCACATGCCTTGGCTGGCCGTCGTCGCGTTCGCGGCGGCGGGAATCGGTGGCATCGTGGCGGAGATCGTGGAACGGGTGCACCATTCCTGGTACGCGGATGCACCCCTCGTCACCCCTGATGTGTTCTCACATGTCTCTACCATCGGCGTGTTGCTCTGGGTCGGTTTGGTGTTTACCTACGCCAGCCGTTGCTTTGAACGACAAGCGGATGCGTTTGCTGCGCGGCATTTGAGCATCAACGGTTCGGAGCCGTCAGCATCGATCACGAACGAAGCCGCGCAATCGGTCTCGCAAGCATTGATCGCGGTGGCGTATCACAACGGCGTTCATGAAGACAAGTTTCAATGGAGACACGGCTCAATCTCCGATCGAAGAAGGCGTGTGCTTTCACTCGTCGGTATATCGAACGACCGATTGCCGATTGATCGCGTGTCGTTGCGACTTCGTTGGGGTTCACTGATCGTCGTCGTTTCGATCATCATCTTGGGTGTACTCGGAGTTTGAAACATGGGCCTCAGTTCGCACGAACAACACATCGTTCACGCGGCGCAAAAGCGAGGCGACGAGATGCTGCGCGAGCTGAAAACGCTCGTGGACATCCCGACCGGTCCGGGTAGTTCCGGCCTCGACGAGACTCGCTCGTGGTTCTGCTCGCGTCTCGGCGCTCTAGGCGCCAAGACAACCTTGCATGAAGGCGAGGAGATGCCGGCATGGTTGATTCCGGGCGCGGGCAATCCGCCGCCGACCGCCGTGTGCGAGCATCGAAGCATGAACGGCGGCGTGCACTTTCTGTTGTGCGGACACATCGACACCGTTCATGAAGTGAGTTCCCCATTCAACTCGCTCTCCATCGCGCCGGATCGAAAGACGTGCACGGGGCCCGGAGCGGTTGATATGAAGGGCGGTCTGCTGGTTGGCTTGCACGCGCTCGAGATTCTCGCCGAAGTGGGCTGCCGCGTGTCGTGGAGCTTCGCGATCAACAGCGATGAGGAAACAGGATCATTCGCTTCCACGAAGACCCTTTCGCAGGTTGCGCGGCAAGCGACCATCGGATTGGTGTTCGAACCTGCGATGGTTGATGGCGGTTTGGTCATCGAACGCACCGGAAGCGGCCAGTTCATGATCGATGTGAAGGGAAGATCCGCCCATGTGGGACGCGATTTCACCAAGGGCGTTTCTGCGGTCCATGCGCTCGCGCGTTCCATCGTTTCCATCGCGGATCTCGCGGATCCTGACAACGGCGTGATCACGAACATCGGTCCGATTCGCGCCGATCAGCCCTCGAATGTCGTGAGTGATCATGCATGCGCCTGGGGTAATGTGCGATTTGCCAATGCTGAACTCGCGGAAAAGCTCGGAAAGGCTTTCGATTCCATCCAGACCGCCCCTGATTCGATGCCCCGTATCGAGATCAAGCGAGCGTTCAATCGCCCGGGTAAACCGGCAACGCCTGAAGTGATGCGTTTGGCACATGCCGCGCGAAGCGTGGCGGAGGATCTCGGTCAGACATTACCATTCGGCAAGACGGGCGGCGTATGCGACGGCAACACGCTCCAAGCCGCGGGTTTGCCGACGCTCGACACGCTCGGGGTTCGCGGCGGCGGTTTGCATACACCGAATGAATGGGTGGATATTCCGAGCTTGGTGGAGCGTGCGCAACTCGCCGCGATTCTGATGCGGCGACTTTCAGAATGCTCCGCATGAATATGCGTCAGGGTGAAAACTTCCGCGCCGATGCATGATCGGTCGATACACTTTGCGACAGATTCGCATGTCGGAGAGTTTTGAAATGACGCAGATCGCTTCCTCATCAACAGCGGCTTCCATGACGGCAGGTGCGGCGCTTCGGCACAGTCCCGCGCTTCGCGCCGCGATCGACACGATCGTCGCGGAGTCCAACCGCGCCGCATCCACGATCACGGATGTGCGTCCGGCCCGCCAGGATCTTTCGGAAAGTTATGAAGCGTTGATGAAGCGTTGCGCCGATGTTCGCGGCCGCGCGTTGCTCTACCCGTACCTTGGCAGCGGACTCGGAAATGGCGCGCTCGTTGAACTGGCGGACGGCAGCGTCAAGTGGGACATGATCTGCGGAATCGGTGTTCACTTCTTCGGTCACTCGAATCCGGAATTGGTCCGCGTCAGCGCCGAGTCGTCGGTTGACAATGTGCTCAAGCATGGCAACCTGTCGAGCAACA
>JBKDPX010000361.1:0-9705 GCA_046342165.1 Phycisphaerales bacterium
GCAGGTCACGCGCTCGGCGCCCATCTGGCCCGGCATGCGCTTGCCCGTCGTCAGACCGCCGCCGTAACCAGGGTTCGAACACAAAGAGCTGATCGAACCCGGCGAGCGGTGCTTACGTTCAGTACCGTGCGAAGCGAACAAGCCCTTGAAGTGGTGACGCTTCATAACACCCGCGAAACCCTTACCCTTGCTGGTTCCGATGACATCGACGTACATCACACCCGTCAACTTGTCAGCCTTGAGTTCCTGTCCGACGCTGAACGATCCCAAATCCTTCTCGTCCACGCGGAATTCGCGATGGTGACGCTTCGGAGTCGTGCCGGCCTTGAAGTCGTGCGCGATCATCGGGAAGGTCGAATTGCGGGCCTTCATTTCGCCGAAACCGATCTGAACCGCGGCGTAGCCGTCCTTTTCCTTCGTGCGCAACTGCGTCACGACGCAAGGTCCAAGCTCGATCACCGACACGGGAACGCTGACGCCCGCCTCGGTGTACACCCGGGTCATTCCGACTTTCTTGCCAAGCAGTGAGATCGCCATTGTCATTCACCTTCCGCGGAATCCGGCGAAGCGCTCTCGCCACCCTGATCGTCCGCAATTTCCTTCAACTCATTCACGCGGCCGTCATGCGCCGCGACTCAACTTCATCGCAAAACTCAGGCCTTGATTTTCACGAACACACCGGCGGGAACCACCAAACGATTCAAGGCCTCAACCGTGCGCGCGTTGGGCTCGAGAATGTCGATGATGCGCTTGTGCGTGCGGATCTCGAACTGTTCGCGGCTCTTCTTGTCGATGAACGGCGAACGCAGAACCGTGTAACGCTCAACGCGGGTGGGAAGCGGAACAGGTCCCGCAACCTTCGCGTTCGTGCGCTTGGCGTGCTCAACGATTTCCTTCGCCGAAGCGTCCAGCGCGAGGTGGTCGTAAGCCTCCATACGAATTCTGATCTTGCCGCCGGTCATGCGTATATCACCCGTCTAGAAGAGAACTACCAGTCCGATACAACCCACCCCGCGCCACAGGACGCGAAGTGCAGGGTCGGAAGGATAGCCATCCCCTGTCGTAAGTCAACAGCACGCCGTCCCACGTCTCCAACGGTCGTATCGGGAACTTCCACATAGCCGAAGCGTCTGTCCGAATGTCTACCATGAACGGCTTCCGAACCGAACAGAAAGGTTCTCTATGCTGAAACACACCCTTATCCTCTGTGCGCTTCTTGCGAGCCCTTCCTTTTCCCAAACGGAAAGAAGGGCCAATAACAACGGCGTCAAGGTGATTGAGTTCGCCCAGGAGTCGCTTGTTATGGAGGCGGTCGGGTTGTCGCTGCCGATCCCCGTTGGCGCCGCGTATGAACAGACCAAGGTCGCGAACCAGTCATCAACCAAGATTTATGACGAGAAGCGTACTTGGCAGGTAACGGTCCAAACCCCCGTGCCGAAAGATCCCGATGTGACTTCGGAGGATCTGATCCAAGCCGTCGTCATTTCGTTGCTTGAGCAAGCAGGCGCCGTTTACGACGCAACTGATATCACAGGGCGCGAGCTGCTTGTTCCCGATGGAGAAAGCCCTGAATCTCGGAAGCTGGCCAATTCTCCGAAACTCACCGGCTACAGGGCACACATCATCGAGCCATTGAAATCCGTTGTCACGGCGGGTGAAACGCCGGCACAGCGGATTTATCTCAAACTGCCGGCCGAAGGCGTCAAGAACCCCACCACGTTCGTTCGCGGCTATTGCGTGTTGAAATCCTCGCCGTCACAGTTCATTTCATTTGAGTTGATCACGCCGGAATCGGAATTCGTCAGAACGAAACCGATTTTCGAGGCGATGCTTGCGGCAGCGAACGTCGAGGATCCGACTTTGGTGCAAGCCGAGCGCAAATCCGCGATCGAATCGGGGGAAGCGGCGCTCGCGAAAATGGATCGTTCGGCGATGGAGGGAATACTCGCGGGCCTGGGCGATCAGTGGCAGCGCTTGTACATGCCCTCGGAAACAGGTCTCCTCGCGGACGACAAAGAAATCGGCTACCGACGCATCACCGCGCGTGTAGGTGACGGTCCGTTGAAGAGCTCCACGAATCAAAAGGGCTACATCGTTCAGATCGACGCGCGGATCATTCTCGACGACAATCTCGTCGCCGATTCCCAAGGCGTGTACTTCATGTCATTCGATCGAAGCCGCGAAAACTGGACGCTGACCAACACGATCCGGGATTTGAACCCGGAGACATCCAAGCGAAAGCCCGCGCGGACCAGCCGCGAACTCGGCGCGCGAGACAACAAGAGCTTTTCGATTCGCACGGAGGGGCCCGGCGGTGACGCGGACGCTGACACGATTCGCCCGCTGATCGAGGGGCCGGGGTATATCTCACAACTCGAAGCGATCCTGCTGCCGAACATCCTGGTGAAATCAGGTTTCAACGCCGATTTCGCGTTTTACTCGTACAGGCCGGATTTTCGCGAAATCCTCTTTCGGAAGGATTCGGTTTCGATCCCTGAGAATCAACCCGGCCGTCGAACGATCACTTCACGCATCGCCAAGAACGGCATGGAGCAGGTGACGACGCTGACGGATGGCGGCGAATTTATTCAAACTCGTTTGCCGGACGGAAAGATCTGGGAACCGGTGACCTTTGAAAAGCTCAAGCGCATCTGGCGCGACAAGCAGTTGCCAACGGAATGAACAGCTTCCGCGCGCCCGTTATGATGGAACACGGATGACCACGGACCGAATCATCAGCGCCAAGCAGCACCCGGAAGACGACGCCAAAAACTGGGCGCTTCGTCCGACACACATCGGCGAATATGTCGGCCAACAAGAGTTGATCGAGAGACTCGTGGTCGCGGTGCATGCCGCGCGACAGCGATCCGAACCGATGGAGCACGTGCTGCTTCACGGACCCCCGGGCCTCGGCAAGACAACGCTCGCCCATGTGCTCGCGGCGGAGATGGGAACCAAACTCCATGTCACTTCCGGTCCCGCACTCACCAAGGGCACCGATCTCGTCGCTTCGTTAACTCGACTGCAAACGGGTGATGTGCTCTTCATCGATGAGATCCATCGACTCCCCATCGCCGTCGAGGAGTTCATTTACCCTGCGATGGAGGACTATCGCGTCGATGTGACGGTTGATAGCGGCCACTCCGCGCGAACGGTGCAAATCAAATGCAAGCCGTTCACGCTGATCGGCGCGACGACTCGCGCAGGGCTGTTGAGTTCGCCTCTTCGATCCAGATTCGGAATCGCACATCACCTGCGCTACTACACCGTCGATGAACTCGGCGCGATTCTTCGTCGCAGCGCTTCGCTTCTTGGGCTGAACAAACCGGAGGCGGAGGGGATCGATTCCATTGCCCGGCGTTCGCGCGGCACACCTCGAATCGCCAATCGTCTCTTGCGTCGCGTTCGCGATTTCGCTCAGGTTCGCGCGGGCGGTGAAGTTTCCCCGACCGTCGTGCGAGAAGCTCTTCGCCTTGAGGGTGTCGACGACCTTGGACTCGACGAGCTCGATCGCGCGTATCTGCGTTGCATCGCCGAAACCTATCGATGCGGCCCCGTCGGACTGGAAGCGGTCGCTGCGACCATGAATGAGGATGCGGGAACGCTTGAAGACGTCGTTGAACCCTATCTGCTCCAGATCGGATTTGTCGCGCGAACGCGTCGCGGTCGCGAACTGACCAAGAGTGCATGCGACCACCTCGGATTGACGTGGAGGCCTCCGTCGGATCCGGAACTCTTCGGTCGCTGACTGAAATCAGAACTGCTCAGAGGCTTCGGACTTCTTGCCCTTGCCCTTCTTCGGGGGCTCGATCGCCTTGCGGAACTCTTCATCCAGATACAGGATGCATCCGCAGGACACACATTTGGTCAAACGACCGCCGGCCATGAGACCCGAAACGGATTCGACCGGCAGGAACATGGTGCAACCGCCGCATGAGTACTCGTGGCGCTTGGGGTCGTGGACTTCCACAGCCGCCATCGCCCCCTCGCCGCGAACACGCAGCAGGTCTTCGAGAATCTTCAGCGCATCCTTCGGGACATCAACAGCCGCGGCCGTGCGCTGAGCGCGCAATTGCTCGACGCGATCCTTGATCTCATCGGCGCGCTTGTCCCTGTCTCCGGTTGCGACCGTTCGCTTCTGCAAACCCTCGGCTTCCTGCGTATCAATTGCCGCGAGTTGGTTTTTGATCGCATCGACCTTGCTCATCGACTCGAGGGCCTTGGCCTCGAGATTGTCGCGATCAACCTTCAAGGTGTTCAACTGCACGTTGAACGCCTGATACTCCTTGTTGGTCTGGGCGTTCTCCATGTAGCCGCGGGTTGTTTCCATCTTCCCGTCGAGAACTTTCATCTCGCCTTCGAAGTTCGCGGCCGCGGCTTGCGCCTGCTTCAGTTGTGTGCTGAGATCCGACTTGCGTTGTTCGAGTTGCTTCAGTTCGGAGTCCTGTTGCGTCAGGTACTTCTCGGCCGACTTCAGGCGTGATTCCAGCCCGCGGAGTTGTTGTTCGACCGTGAAAACGCGAAGCAGTTGTTCAGTGACGTCCATTCATGACTCCAAGAGCCCCCAAAGCTCCTTGAAACGATAGTGCGGCTGAACGCCGCGCGCAGGGGATTTCTCAGGTGAAAATCCGAAGCCACCAAAAAGCCAGCGGCGAGACAAGAAGGGGCGAATCGATGATGTCGATGACGCCTCCGAAACCCGGCAAAACTTGGCCCGAATCCTTCAATCCCGCATCGCGCTTCAGCAGACTCTTCGCCAGATCTCCGGCTTGTCCGACAATTGCGAACATGACTCCCGCGGTCACCACCGCGGGCCAGCCAGGCCACTGAATCCAACCGGATGAGGCGAGCCACTTCAATCCGGCGGCGGCGATCACGCATGAGAGCAACACGCCACCCGCCAGCCCCTCCCATGTCTTTCCGGGGCTGATCCACACCGCGAGTTTGTGCTTCCCAAGGGCTGTTCCGGTGAAGTAGGCGCCGATATCGCAACTCTTCGTGACGATCAAGACCCACAGCAACACCCATGCGGAATGTTCCCTGCGAATCGAGAGCACGAACCCGAACATCAAGCCGAGGTACACGAACGCGAGCAGCGTGATGCCCGTGGCCGCCAGAACGCCTGCGACATTCTTGTGTCGTGAGTAGTGAATGAGCGAGATCACGAGGGAAAGCACCGCGCTGGTTCCGACGACGGCGACTGCGTCTTGCGGTCGCAAATCACCGGGCAATGTGCATGCGGCAAGCATTCCCAACGCTGAAACCAAACCCATCACGCCACGCGATGCACCGATGCCCTTGGCTTTCGCCATGACCGCCAGTTCGCGTGCGGCAAGCACGCTGATGACGAGCATCAGCGGCAGAATCACGATGCCGGGTGGAAAGGAATCTCGGGCTGTCTTCACGAACGGAGCAACGGCGTGCAGTCCTTGCGCAAACCACTCGGGCATCACGCGTCGATCAAGCCACTGATCGAACGCAAGTCCGCCGATGAGCAGTGCGATCAGCACCGGTCCGATGAGCAATCGATCACGCATGAGGCGTCTTCTCCTCCAGTCCACCGAATCGACGTGACCTGGCGGCAAAATCACGAACAGCGGCGAACAGTTCTCCTCTTCCGAAATCCGGCCACAGCACATCCGAGAAGTACAGTTCGGAGTAACTCAGTTGCCAAAGCATGTAATTGCTGATCCGTCTCTCACCGGCGGTGCGGATCAACAAGTCAGGATCCGGAAGACCCGAGGTAAACAGATGCCGCTCCATGACGCTCTCGTCCACGGCTTGAGGATCGATCTCGCCTCGCGCGACTGACTCCGCGATGGATCGGGCCGCGGATGCGATCTCCGCACGCGATCCGTAGTTGATGGCCAGGCACAGCGTGAACGCTTCACAACCCGCAGTGGCTGATTCCACGAGTCGCATCGCCTCCTGCACCTCCGCCGGGAGTCCTTCGCGAGTCCCGAGAATGCGGACGCGAATCCCGTTGCGCACGAACTCTTCGATCTCGCCGGTGAGGTACCGCACGCACAAATCCATCAACCCCGCGACTTCCTCCGCCGGACGCTTCCAGTTCTCGAGCGAGAAACTGTACAGGGACACGACTTCGACACCCAGATCGCCGCACGCGGTCAGCACCTCGCGAACGGATCGCGCGCCATTGTAATGTCCGAATATTCTTGGAAATCCACGAGCCTTGGCCCAGCGACCGTTGCCGTCCATAATGATCGCGATGTGCCTGGGAATCCGTGACGGGTGAACCTCCGGCAGATACTCCAACGGTTTGGCGCGCGGGTTTTTCTTCGCCATGCGATCCGCGACCGCCACCGCGTTGGCAGCGTCAACGCCGCATGCGCCGTCGGGAGTGTGATCGCCATTCGCCATGCAAATCCTTGCTTTGATCAGGAACGAATGATGGTCTGTTCACGATCCGGTCCGACACTGACCACCGAAAGCGGCACCCCCACTTTCGACTCGATGAATGTGATATACGACTTCGCCTGCGCCGGCAGTTCATTCCAGCCGCGAACGGAACTGATTTCCTCACGAAATCCGGGGAGCGTCACGAATTCGGGTCGGGCCGCGTCGAGGTCGAAGGCGTCCGGCGCGAAATCCTCCGTTCTCTCCCCGCGGATGTTGTACGCCGTGCAGACGCGAATCTCATCAAAGCCCGCGAGCACATCCAACAGGGTCATTGCGATTTCCGTGACTCCGTTGATCCGCGTCGCGTACCGAACCGCCACGAGATCCAGCCAACCTACGCGTCGCGGTCTGCCCGTCGTCGTGCCGAACTCGCGGCCGCGCGTACGAATTCGATCGCCCGTTTCGTCCTTTAACTCCGTCGGCATCGGACCGGATCCGACGCGAGTCGAATACGCCTTCATCACACCCACGATCTTGCCGACCTTTGTCAGGGGAACTCCGGTTCCTGAACCGATGCCGGCGGTTCCGCAATTGGAACTCGTCACAAACGGGTAGGTGCCATGATCGACGTCGAGCAGCGTTCCGTTCGCGCCTTCGAACAACAGTCGCTTGCCGGCGTCGAGCATGCCGTGCAGCAACACCGTTGTGTCCTTGATCATCGGCGCAAGCACCGTGGCTGCGCCCTCGCAGCGCGTCATCACGTCCGCGACAGAAATCTCTTGCACTCCGCCGCCGTACTCGCGAAGCAACGGGCGCTTGAGCGTCAACGCAATTTCGATCTTTTCGCGCAAGACATCCGGACGCAGGAGATCCGCCATACGAACGGCGCTGGCGCGTTGAATCTTGTCCGCGTAGGCGGGACCGATGCCGCGGCGCGTGGTGCCGATCTCCTGAATGCTCACCGTTTCACCCGGGCGGCGCGCGTTCTTGAGCAAGTCCTCGCGCAGACCGTCTTCGACCTGGTGATACGGCAGCACGGCGTGCGCGCGAGAAGAAACAACCAAGCCCGATGTGTCAACGTCCCGATCGCGCAGTCCGGCGAGTTCGTCCATCAATTTCCACGGATCGACAACGACGCCGTTGCCGATAACGGCGGCCTTCGCGGGATACAAAATGCCGGACGGAATCAAATGCAGCGCATAGCGCGTGCCCTTCACCACCACCGAATGGCCGGCGTTGGCTCCCCCGTTGTAGCGAACCACTCCATCGTGATCGCGTGCGAGCATGTCGACGATTTTGCCCTTACCTTCATCGCCCCACTGCAATCCGACGACCGCGGTCGAAACAGCAGTTCCCGATTGATCATTCTGCGCCATCGTCTTCCTTCCCACGCTCGTTCTCGGACCGACGTGCCATGTCGAGACCCGTATTCGCTAGCGTAGGTTCAAGATCAGGCTCAAGAGCCGCTCGGATTCGGACGATTTCGGAGATGAGGTAAATCCTGAATGGACTCCAAAGACGTCATCCGGATCATGTGCCCGAACCTGACCTGTAAAAAGGTCCTGGCGGTCCCGCAAGCTGCTCGCGGCAAGACCATTCGCTGCCGCTCATGCAGCATGAACATCAAGGTTCCGGAGCAGGCAGCGGTGAAGACCGATACCAAGGCCGCCGACCCCAAAGCCGCCTGAAATCGCTCAATCAGAGTTTGGGTTGCTTGTCATCGAGATCCCCGTCATCGAGGAAGTCGAAGTCCGCAACACTGCTGTCATCGGAATCGCCGCCTGCGATCGGACGCAGTGTGGCCGGTCGTCCACCGCCTTGGGCTTGCGCGGCGCCGTCCTTGGAAGCGGATGTCGCCGGGGATTTGACCAAACCATCGTCGTAAGCGTCCTCGGCGTCGATGTCGCCGGGTTTGCCGTCGATGCGCACCACGAACACCTGCTCTCCGATGCACACCAGATCACCCGGTGCCAAATCCTGCTGTGTGACTCGCTTGCAGTTCACGAAGGAGCCGTTGCTGGATCCGAGATCGCGGATCGAGACGTGTGAACCATCCACCACCAACTCAGCGTGATGCCTCGAAGCCGAGGCGACCGGGATACGGATGTGGCAGTCATTCTGCCGACCGATCACTTGCACCGCACGCTTCAGCGGTATCTCTTTCTGACGACCATCGGCTGTGACGTACACCAATGAAGCGCTCATGCGGCTATCCTCGAAAGCGGGTTCGCCCGTCCGGGGCGCGAATCAAGTCTTCGAATCCGGACCGACGAGACCCAACCATATCGCCACCGCCGGATACGACCTTGGAACAGCGTACACGAATTCCCCTCATCGATCAACGCCGAACCACCCCGGTGGCTGACATTCTCCGAACTCTGAACCCCGAACGGTCGGCACGGAGCCTCTACATCCACGTGCCGTTTTGCTACCACAAATGCCATTACTGTGACTTTTACAGCATTGTCGATACGCAAGATCGCCAGTCGCGGTTCTTGATGAGGTTGCAATCGGAATTGCAAGCCCTCTCCCCGTTCGCAACCGAACCCCTGGATTCCATCTTCGTTGGCGGCGGCACCCCGAGCCTCCTCCAACCGCGGCTTTGGGCCGAATTGCTCGAAACACTGCAATCCCGATTCGATCTCTCGCGAATCCGCGCCGGAAGCGGAGAGTTCACCGTGGAATGCAACCCCGAGACCGTCACTTCGGAACTCGCATCCGTGCTGTTCCACGGCGGCGTGAATCGAGTCAGCATGGGAGCCCAATCGTTCAATCCCAAACATCTTCAAACGCTCGAGCGCCATCATGATCCCGAAGGCGTGATTCGCGCGCTCGAACTCACCCGCGCAGCAGGCATCAGTCGAGACTCCATCGATCTCATCTACGCGATACCCGGGCAGACCCTCCGGCACTTCGAAGAGGATCTTGAACGCGCGATCGGTCTCAACACGTCTCACCTCTCCTGCTACAACCTCACCTACGAACCCAACACCGCGATGCATGTGAGACTTGGTCGCGGCGAATTCACGCCGGTTGATGAGGATGTCGAAGTCGACATGTTTCTGTTCGCCGCGCAGACACTGAAACAGCGCGGTTTTCAGCGCTACGAAGTTTCCAACTACGCGCGGCCCGGAATGGAATGTCGCCACAATCTTGCGTACTGGCGACAACATGACTGGCTCGCGGCCGGTCCGTCCGCGAGCGCACACATGCAGGGGCATCGCTGGAAGAATGTGCCGCGTCTTGATGACTATCTCGACAAACCATCGAGCGGTGCAAGCAGCGCGACCGATCACGAGTTGCCGGATGAACGACGCGCCTTAGGCGAGTTGCTGATGACCGGAC
>JBKDPX010000362.1:0-18421 GCA_046342165.1 Phycisphaerales bacterium
CCGATGAACTCGAACTCTTCGTTCATGAAAATCACGGTGGGGACGCGACGGCCTCCGCAGATCTTGACGGCTTCGCTCAGTTCGGCGTGCACGTCGCGATCGCCGATTCGAAGATCGATGCGACCGTTCGAGGCTTTGGCGATGTGATCGAACATCGGCACCTGCTGGACGCAATCGCCGCACCAGGTGCCCGAAAGCACAAGCACTTTCACCTCGCGCGTGAAGGAGGACAGAAGCGATCGCTGAGCGGGCGTCAGAGAGACCTTGGCGTGAAAGGCGTCCCATGAACGGCGCTGGTCCGGCGTCGCACTTTGAAGGTATGAATCATAAGAACCGGCGCGATCGAATTCGCGCTTGAGTGTTTCCGGCGTGAGCATGTTCAAGACTCCGAAGCCGGCAGCAGTCTGCCGACGGTGACGGGTTCAAGCGGATATGACGCGATGATGTCGCGCAGATCGCCGAGCGTGACTCGCGACAGTCGGTCGATGTCGCGTTCAAGGGGCGTGTACTCGCCGAGATACGTCCACAGTCTGCCGAGTCGGTGCATCCGATCGTGCGGCTTCTCGCCGCCGATCGTCGCCTGCGCGGCGACTTTGTTGATCACGCGATCCAAATCCTCCTGCGTCAGCGAATCGGCGAATGACTTCATTTCTCGCGTGATCACGCTTTCGATCTCGTCGAGTCGGTCGGGATCGCCCGATGCGTAGACGAAGAACTCGCCGAAGCCGTCGTGCGGATCAAACGAGCTTTGCGCCTCTTCCGCGATGCCGGGTTCGATCAACGACCAGTGCAGGCGGGAGTTGTCGGGCGCGCCGAAAATTTGCGCCAACATCGCCGCGGCGAAGCGTCGATCGTCGGTCATCGCCGGGGCGCGGCACATGCCGAGCCAGTAGGCGCGATTGACCTTCGCATCACGCATCTCGAAGCGGCCGCCCGCGAGTTTCGGCGCTGTGGAGTCACGAGTCGCGCCCGTGTTCGTCCATGAGCCGCAGAGCTTTTCGATCTGGTCGCACACGCGATTGAAATCCATGCGACCGGCAAGCGCGACGACGGTGTTGTCGGCGGAGTACCGGGCGTCGAAGTAGCGCTTCATTTCATCGCGTTTGAGCGCAGCGATGCTTTCGACCGTGCCCAGGACGCGGTGGGAGAGGGGTTGCGAACCGAAGTGCTTTTCAATGCACGCTTCGTACAGGACGAAGAACGGCATGTCCTTGTACATCGCGATCTCTTCGAGAATCACGTTCTTTTCGGTGTCGAAGTCATCCTGTCGCAGCGCTGGACGCATCATTCGTCCGAGCAAGTCCAATCCGCGGCCGAGATATTCGGGAAGAACATGCGCGTAGAAGCAGGTGATCTCGTTGGAGGTGAAGGCGTTGTTGCGCGCGCCGATTTCGTCGAAGCCTTTGTTGAGATCATTCGAAGTGAGGTCTTCGGTTCCCTTGAACATCATGTGTTCGAGGAAGTGGCTGACACCCATCAGCGGCGTGGTTTCGTCGCGCGCGCCGGTCTTGACGAAGAAACCCGCGGCGGCGCTGTGAGCCTGCGGATCGACTTCCGCGATGATCGTGAGGCCGTTCGCGAGCTTGCGTTGCTGAAAGCTGATCGCCATACCCAAGCGTACGGCGGAACCCTCGCGCACTCTCCTGCTTTTCGCCCTTTTCGCATTTGGCTTGTCGTTCTACGCTTCCCCCATGCAACATGACACCCTCGCCGCCGTCCGCTCGTTCATGAAGGATCAACGCATCGACGGTTGGCTCGTGTACGACTTCAGGGGCAATAACAATGTGTTTTCGCGGATTCTGGGCGGTCGCAAACCGTCCACCCGCCGCGCGTTCATCTGGATTCCCGCCGATGGCGAACCTGTGCTGCTCCATAACGGGCTTGATGAGGCCTCGTTCCGCGCGGCGAAGATCAACAAGGAACTCTTCCTCTCGTGGCGCGAACTGCATGCGTGGTTGTCCAAGAAGCTCGCGGGCAAAAGCCGCATCGCCATGGAGTATTGCCCCGGAGCGACATTGCCGATCGCATCGGTGGTCGATGGAGGCACCTTGGATCTCGTGCGCGCGATGGGTGTCGAAGTCGTCAGTTCCGCGAACTTGATTCAGATCTCCGCGGCGATCTGGTCCGCGCAGGCCGTCAAGAACCATGAGCACGCATCGCGTGAGGTCAATCGAATCAAGGATGAGGCCTTCGCGCTCATCGGCTCCAAGGTGCGCGCCGGCGTGAAGATCACCGAGCGCGAAGTCCAGTGCTTCATTCTCGACGGATTCAAGAAGATGAACTTCGAGATTCCCGACGGCGGCGAGCCGATTGTCGGCGCGAATGAGCATTCCGGCGACCCGCACTTCGAAGTGCAGGCCGAAGGTTCGAGCGTCTTTGCGCAAGGCGACTGGGTGCTGATCGATCTCTGGGCGCGTGTGCCGGGTGAAGAGAACATTTACTCCGATGTGACATGGACGGGCTTCGTCGGGCGCGATGTGCCCGAGAAGCACATGAAAGTCTTCCGCACCGTGCTTGCGGCTCGTGACGCTTCGCTCAAGTGCGCGACTGATGCATGGAACGCCAAGCGCGCCGTGCAAGGTTGGGAGCTCGATGATGCGGCGCGCAATGTCATCGTCAACGCGGGTCATGAGCAGCACCTTCGTCACCGAACGGGCCACAGTCTCAGCGCGGGAATGATGGTGCATGGCATCGGCATGAATCTCGACAATCTCGAAACACACGACACGCGTGAGATGCTGCCCGGCATCGGATTCACGATTGAGCCCGGAATCTACATTCCCGGCGCGGGCGGATTCGGCGTTCGCAGCGAGATTAATGTGTATGTGGATCCCGCGAAGGGGCCGATCGTCACCAGCGGCATTCAGCGCGATCCGATTCTGGTGTGATGCGCCGCGCGCTATGCTCCCGCTGAACCATGCGATTCAAACTGCTCGCCATCGATCTCGACGGAACTCTGCTCGCCAAGGGCGGATCGGTTTCCGCACGAAACAGGGCGGCGATCGACAGCGCGCGCGCGGCGGGCATGCGGGTCGTCGTGTGTACCGGGCGCGGATTGAAGGAATCCAAAGAAGCGCTCGATGCGATCGGGCGTGTCGATCCCGTGGTGACCGCAGGCGGCAGTATCATCGCGGATCCGCACACGAGCGAAACCATTCACCGCTTCGCGATCGATCGCGACATCGTGCACGACACCATCGATTTGCTCCACGAATTCAAGTATCCCGCGTTGGTGTTGAAAGATCCCGTCGCGGCCGGTTACGACTATTTCGTCGCGCACGGAGCCGAACAGCATCCGCTTGACCCCGTCACGGAATGGTGGTTCGAGAAAATGAACGTGCACGTGCGCACGGGTGAGCACTCGCATCACGATGAACATCCGGAGCACACCGTGCGCGTCGGCGCGTGCGGTTTGGCGAGTCATCTCGATGATGTCATGAGTTCGCTCGCGAAGTCAGTCGGGGATCGAGCGGTTATGCATCACTTCCCTGCGGTCGTCGCGCCGGAACACGCGAGCCGATTGCCGTCGGGCGACACACTGCACATTCTCGAGATGTTTCATGTGGATGCGAACAAGTGGTCGGCGGTGAGCATGCTTGCCGGCAAGTGGGGAATCGAGCCTTCGCAGGTTGTCGCAATCGGCGATGAAATCAACGACATGTCGATGATCTCCAACGCCGGCCTCGGTATCGCGATGGGCAACGCCATTCCGGTGATCAAAGCCGCCGCCAAGCGCACGACCCTTGCGAATCACGAAGACGGTGTCGCGCATGCGCTGGATCGGGTGCTCGGCGGGGAGTGGTGATGCAGACGCTCGCGCAGATCAAGACGATCCTCGAATCGCGTGGCCTGCGCCCGTTGAAATCGCTCGGTCAGAACTTTTTGACCGATCACAATCTCATTCGAAAGCTCGTCGACGCCGCGGCGATAGTGCCCGGCGAAACGATTCTTGAAATCGGACCCGGCACGGGCACGATGACGGAAGAGTTGCTCGCCCGCGGCGCGCGAGTTGTCGCGGCGGAAATGGATCGCGGCCTGAGCCAGCATTTGCGAACGCACTTCGCGGATCGACCGAACTTCACGCTTGTTGAAGGCGACTGTCTCGACACCAAACACGCACTCGCCCCCGTGCTGGTGGAAGCGATCGGCGACAGGCCGTTCAAGCTCGTTTCGAATCTTCCGTACGGCGCCGGGACGCCGGTGATGATGATCCTGCTCGCGGACTATCCGCGATGCTCGGGTTTGTTCGTCACCATTCAACGCGAGGTTGCGGATCGATTGAAGGGTGCGCCGGGCACGAAGGATTACGGTCCGCTGAGCGTGCTCGCGCAGGTGACCGCGGAGTTTGAGTACGTCGCGGATTTGCCGCCGCAGTGCTTCTGGCCTCAGCCGGATGTGACCAGCGCAATGGTCGCGTTGCGTCGCAGGCCCGCGCCGTTATGTTCGAATCCAAGAAAGTTACTTTCTTTTCTCGTGAAGCTGTTTGAGCGGCGTCGCAAGCAGCTCGGTGCGGTCTTGGGGCGTGATGTCAGATTGCCGGAGGGCGTTGAGCCGCAACTGCGCGCGGAAGCGCTTCCGGTGCCTCAATTGGTGAGATTGTTCGAGCACACGCCCCCTGAAACCCTTGATTGTTCGTAAAAAGGTAGGATTCTCGCTTCTCCGGAGGAGTTTCCCTTGGCGAGGCGAACGGAATCTTCATACACTTAGGGCGTGAAAGGTGGCCCGAAGCGCTCGTGCGGCGGGGCCTTTCGCGAGGTTCAATACTCAGCAGGGGATTCGACGTGAACGAATTCGACCACCTCAAGAAGTTGATCGCGGAGGCCGAGGAAGACATCGCCAAGGCCGTCGGTGGCAACAAAGCCGCCGGTACTCGCGCCCGTCAGACGATGCAGGACATCAAGAACGCCGCTCAGGCCGTTCGCGAGAAGATCCTGGAGTTGCGCGATGCCGGAAAGCCTCAGTGAGCAAGCCGGAGCCGCGGAAATTTCCGCGAAGTCTCCGACGAAGGCGCTGTTGTTCGATCTGAGCGGCATCGATCTCGGTGCGCGCATCGCCGACAAAGCCGAAATCGCCAAATGGAACCCGCATCGCGGGAATATGGCGTTTTTGGATAGTGTCGTGTGGGTCGCGGAGGACTACTCGCGTGCCATCGGTTTGCGTCAAGTGCGCGCCGATGAGTTCTGGGTCGCCGGTCACTTCCCCGACAAGCCGATGTATCCCGGCGTTTTTCAGATCGAAACCGCCGCGCAGTTGGCGTGCTTTGTGTTCGCGCGTCGAAAGGACAAGCCGACGCTCGCCGCGTTCTTGCGTATCGAGAACTGCTCCTTCCGCTCGATGGTCGAGCCCGGCGATGATCTCTTCATCCTTCTGCAGGATGTGAAGTTTCATCGCAAGCGCTTCATTGTCGATGTTCAAGGCGTTGTCGGCACGCGCGTGACCTTTGAGTGTCAGATCAGCGGCATGGCGATGGAATGATCGCGCTGAACGCGACGATGCGTTTTCGCCGATGATGCACGCACCATGACCGCGCCCTATCCACTCGTCTTCGAACCCGCCTTGATGTCCAAAGTCTGGGGCGGCGATCGTTTGTCCGCCTTCGGTAAGCGGATCAGCGCGGGGGCGACCATCGGCGAGAGTTGGGAAGTCGCAGACCTCGGATCAACCAGCGCATCCGGCGCCGGCGGTGGAGGAGTGCGAAGCGTCA
This sequence comes from Phycisphaerales bacterium, assembly GCA_046342165.1. GTDB lineage: Bacteria > Planctomycetota > Phycisphaerae > Phycisphaerales > UBA1924 > JBEIUO01. The sequence continues at coordinate 5,705 of JBKDPX010000362.1, forward strand.
TCGCCAACGGTCCGCTTCGCGGCAAGACGCTCCACGATGCCATTGACTTGTGGGGTGGGGATTTGCTCGGCGATGCAAAGCCCGCGGCCGGCGGCGGATTCCCTTTGCTCGTGAAGTTTCTTGACGCACGCGAAAATCTCTCGGTGCAGGTTCATCCGAGTCCCGCATTCGCCGCGGCGAATCCGGGCGCGAATCTCAAAACCGAATGTTGGTTTATCTTGGATGCGGCGCCGGGCGCGGTGATTTACAAAGGCGTGAAGCCGGGAGTGACCCGCGAGCGATTCGAGAAAGCGATCGAAACCGGCGAGGTGATGCAACTCATGGAGTCGTACGAGGCGGTGAAGGGCGAATGCCACAATCTGCCGAGCGGAACGGTGCATGCGCTTGGCGCGGGCGTACTCGTCGCCGAGGTGCAAACTCCGAGCGACACGACATTCCGCGTGTATGACTTCGGAAGAACCGGTCGGGAATTGCATGTGAAGCAGGCGATGGAGTGCATCGACTTCACCGCCGCGCCTCGCGCGATTGACATGACTCGCAATCCGCCGCTGGGCGGCATGCTCGATACCGGATTCTTCCGTGTGTGGCGCGTGGCATGCGCGAATGAAGAGGATGTGCCCGTCGGACATTCGCTCGGTTGCTTTGTTGTGATGACCTTGCGAGGTTGTGGTTCGCTTTTCAGCGAGGAAGGCGAATTCTCTCCGATATCACTCGCGCCCGGAACAACGGTGCTCGTCCCCGCGTCTGTTGCACAGGAATCCTGTATCAGACCCGGGGAAAACGACAAACTTGAGTGTTTGATCGCGGCTCTGTGAGGCTGAACCGGTTACATCGCTTCGTGTCTTTCCCCGGCCTCCCTAGACTCGGCCCGTGGCACACAGAACCGAACATCGTGGGGAACCCGGCAAAGGACTCTCGATCCGCAAGGTCGCTGAGCTCGCCGGCGTCTCCGTGGCGACTGTTTCGAGAGTGATCAATTCTCCGGAAGTGGTTGCGGAGCCGACGCGTTCGCGCGTGCAGGCCGTGATCACGCAGATGGGATACACACCCAATCCCTTCGCGCAGGTTCTCACGACCGGCGAGAGCCGCGTGATCGGCATCGCGTTGCCTTGGTTCCACGGCGAGTTCATCACCTCGATTTTACAGGGCGCCGATGCGCAGGCGACGAAGTTAGGTTATCAGCTCATTATGACGAGCTTCTTTCGTCCCGCGGACGGCTCGCGTCGCGATCGCGTGCTCGGCAACGGATTCGTCGACGGCGTCATCGCGATGATCGACAACGACGCGGATCCTCTCGTGAATGATCTCGCGGGAACAAAGTTGCCCGCGGTCGTGTTGGACACCGATCTTTCATCCCGCGGCGTGGACAGCGTGATTCTCGACAATGCTTCGGGAACCAAGGCGGCCGTCGAGCATTTGCTCTCGGCGAGCAAGCCCGGTGATTGCTACTTCGTCGGCGGACCACGCGCGAACTTCGACAGCGCCTTGCGCGCCGCGAGTTTCGGAGATTGCATCAAGAATGCGGGCGCACAGCTTCGTGACGAGCAAGTCTGCTTCGGCGATTACTCGATGGAGTGGGGGCGCGACTGGGCCGAACGCGCGCATCGCGAAGGACACCTTAAGGGTGCGGCGGTGCTCGCGGGCAACGACGACATCGCGTTCGGCATCATCCGACGCGCCGCCGAGCTCGGGGTGAAATGCCCCGGAGATTTCCGAATCGTCGGATTCGATGACACCAAGGCATCAAACCTGTTCACGCCTCGCTTGTCTTCGGTCACACTGCCGATGGAGGAGTTGGGTTCCGCGGCGGTGCGCATGCTGGTGGCGCGAATCGAAAATCGCGAGGCGCCGGTGGTGTGCGAGAAGTATCCGACTCGCCTGATCGTGCGCGAAAGCAGCCGGCCATAAGTGAAAAGGCCGCCGCACCAAGCGACGGCCCCTTTCGATGTGAGAAGTTTGCGATGAATCAGCGGCGGCGGCGCGAAGCGCAGGCGAGCGTCATCAACCCGAGCATCCCGACCGAAGGCGCCGGCACATTGTTCACCGCGTAGTCGAATGCGGCATCGATATCGGCTTCCGCGGCGTTTTGGCCGAAGAGCATCCAGAAGGGCTCCGAAGAATCGAAGCCCGGCGCGCTGAAGCGCAGCGCCAGCATGTAAATGCCGTCAGTTGCGGGGTTGTTCAGCGCAAAGGCCGGGTGGTCGTGCAGTCCGCCCTCTTCATCCGTGTTGATCGCGAATCCGTTTGACATGAAGTCCGTCAACGGACTGGTCGCGCTCGCGGGACCGAAGGAAAGTGTCATCGTCTCGGCGAGGTTGCCGACGAACGATGAGCCGTCCCAACGCTTCAGCGATCCCATGAACTCGAAACTGATCGGTGTGAACGCGGCGAATGTGCCGTCCACGGCGAGCCAGCCCGGCTCCGTCGCGACATTCGGAACATCAAGACCGATCTCGCCGAAGAAGACGCGCACACCGGGAGTGACTTGCGTCTCGTCTTCGGAAATCAAACCCGTGTACAACTTGCCCCCCGCGGCGGTGAGATTCACGTCACCTTCAGGGTGCGCGAATGCGGCGGAGGCGAAGGACAGAACGGACATGCATGCGATGGAACGAATCGTCAACATTTGAAACTCTCTCTTTTCCCCGAGCGGGGCTCTTTGTTTGTGTTGAATCAGCAACCCGAATCCCAAGCGGCGAAGAAGTCGATGACATCATCTCCATCCGTGCCGCCTGAGCCGTTGAAATCTGCGTTGTTTGCATCCCAGTTCGCGAAGAAAGCGATCACGTCATCGCCGTCAACGCCGCCGGAAGCATCCCAATCCGCCGGACATCCCGGCGGAGAAACCAGATTCTCCTCAATCCATGTCGCCGCGGCCTGCATTTCACCCGCCGGACGATTCTGGTTGAAGACAATCCAAAAGATCTCGCTTTCCGCGACCGTTGAGGAGGTCGAGTACAGCGAGAGTGCAAGGGCATACACGCCGTCACTCGCGGGCGAGAGCAGCGTGTATTCCAAATGCCTGTGCCACGTGCCGTTTGATCCCACCGACAAGGTGAACCCGGTCACGACCGATGGATCGATCGGACTGGTCGCGGACAGCACGCCCGCGAACTCCACACTCATGCGCTCCGCGATCGACGCGTTGAGCGTCGATCCCGTCCATTTGGCAAGCGCGCCATGGATGCGAAACCCGATGCGCGATCCCGTCGGGAATGTCGCGGGCAAACAGTCGAATCCCGGATCAGCCGTGAAATCCGGGAACGATGTTCCAAGCGTGGTGCCGAACACACGCGTCGGGCCCGAAGGCGCGAACGTCGTGATGACGCCTTGCAGTTGAGCCGACGGATTTAACCGAAGTTCGATGTCGCCCTGATGCACCTGAGCCTGAGCGACGCCGCACAATGCCGTGACGACCAGAGTCGCGGCACGAAGACCCGTACACATAATGACCTCCCGATCGCCCATTGCGATCAGGTTGAGTGTGAGTCGATGCAAAAAGCGGGTGAGCATTCACCCGGCACGCGAAGTCAGAGCCACGCGGCGGGCGGGTCGCGAGCTCTTGATTCGCGAACATCAACTGAATCGACATGCAGCGCCGTGACCACGGCGAGTTCGATTCCTTCATCAAGGATCAGCGTTGTCGTCGGAACCCCGGCATAGCCCTTGACGCTCTGCGCGTGAAGCAGCAGATGGCACACATCACAGTCGTCATCGGAATTGTCCGGGGTTGACGACTCATCGCCGTGTTCGTCGTGATGTTCCTCATCGTGTTGATGGGAATCGTGACAGGCGACCTGTGCGTGCGCATCGATCGCGTGCGCAGCGAGAAGGACATCATGCCCGGCGCCGATCAAGACGAACAACGCCGCGACGAAGATCGTCGCGATCGTGTTGCGCCAAGATGGGCGGGTAAGAACCATGTCGCTCCTGAGAATCGCTTCTCATTAGGCCATGGATGCGGTGTGTTGTCAAGATCCGAAGCGGATTTCGAGGCTCGCGAAATGCCGACCGGTGATTCCCGAGTCTTATCAGACCCCGAACGCAGCCGCGACTTTCTTGAGGGCTGATTCGATGGTGGCGAAGTGGTCGTCGTTCAGATCGTGATGCATGGGCAAGCAGAAGACGCGCGCCGCGAGGGAATCCGCGATCGGGCAATCGTTCTTGTCCCAGCGGCTGAGCGCGGGTTGCTTCGGGAGCGATCGCGGATAGTGCGTCGCGGTCGGTACGCCTTCGGCCATGAGCGCCTTGCAGAACTCGTCGCGCGTGCAACGGAACTTCGACAAATCCATCTTCACCGTGTAGAGGTGATAGACCGCGACGCCGCCGGGTGTCGTCTTGGGCGCGATGAGGCCGGGAATTCCCGCGAGAATCGCATCGTAACGAGCGGCGTTCTTTTGGCGCTGGGCCGTTTGCGCGGGCAGTCGTTCCAATCGGGAGACGCCGATCGCTCCGGCGATGTCATTCATGCGATAGTTGTAACCGACCTGCTCATGCAAGTACTTGTCGGTCTCGCCGTGACTGCGGAGCAGTTTGATCTTCCGCGCGAGCGTGTCGTCATTGACGGTGACCAAGCCGCCTTCGCCCGTCGCAAGATTCTTCGTGGCGTACAGCGAATATGTGACGACATCGCCGAACTTGCCGAGCCCCTGACCCTTCCAGGTCGCGAGGTGTGATTGCGCCGCGTCGTACACGACTTTCAGGTTGTGCTTCTTGGCGAGTGCCTCGATGCCGTCGATATCAACCGGGCAACCGTACAGGTGTGTCGCGGCGATGCCCTTGGTTTTCGGCGTGATCTTTTTCGCGGCATCCGCCACGTCAATCTGGAATGTCTCGGGGTTGCAATCGACGAACACGGGCGTGCAGCCTCGAGCCACAACCATCGAAACTGTCGCGATGTAGGACCACGCGGGCACGAGGATTTCGTCACCGCAGCTGAACAGCGGGTCGTAGGCGAGTTGCAGTGCACAGGTGCCGTTGGCGCAGGTCATCGAGTGCTTGGCCTCGGTGATCGCCGACCACTTGGTTTCGAACTCCTCACACTTCTTCGCGGCGCGCAACATGCCTGAGTGCAACACCGCGACGGCGGCATCGATATCCGACTGCGCAAGCGCGGTGGACATGAACGGAACCGGCTTGGAAGAAACGGGAGTCCCGCCGTTGACGGCGAGGGAAGCGGACGAACCGAGCGTGGCGGTGGACAAGGCGAACTCCTTGCGAATGCGCGGGGATTTGAATGCCGCGAAAACTCGGCGGCTTTGCGCATGTGAACGATTTCAGTTTAGGCGCGCATATCGGGTAGGGGTAAGCCTCGGGGTTTGCGGATTGTTCGGATGGACCCCTTGCGCCGTGACCTAAACTGCGTGCTCCACCATGGTTCTGTTCATCGCCTATGCCGCGTTGGTTCTCGTGCTGGTCGCCAAACACAGGCGACGCTGGACGGGAATCGCCATTTTGGTGATGGGCTTGGCGGGGATCATCGGTTTCGGTTGGCTGCACTACAGGATTTCGGAGTGGACCGACGGCTTCATCGCCTTGCCGTTGATGCAAGCGATGCTGTATCCCTTCGCATTCGTCATTTCGTTGTTGTCTCTCTTCGCATTCTGTCTTCCGCGACGTCACGAACCGGAGTGTTGCACCGGATGCGGTTACGACCTCACGGGATTGGAACACGCTCCCGCGCCATGCCCGGAGTGCGGATTGGAGCATGCGATGTTTCGCAATCTACCGGCACCGGCCGACGCGACCACATTGATCGCGCGTGACCATGCCGATCGCGTGGAAGCCGGACTCAGGGCGCAACGACGATCACAAGCCGCTCGCTCGCTCGCGGGGATCACCGACGAATCAGGCGTGCCAGAAGTCCGATGACAAGCACGCCCAGCGGCATGCCGAAAATCAAACCGAATCGGACGCGGCTTTGCATGGTTGAATCCATCGGAGCGATGACGGATATCGCGCGCGCGGTGGGGGATTGGGCGATCAGATCATCCAGGCCCGCGAGCCACATCACGCCCGCATCGAACAACTCATCGTTGCCCGGATATGCGATCACCGCACGCCCGTCGACTGTCGCGGTTTGGCCCGCGACTTGATCCATGAACCAACTGTTGCTGCCGATGATCAACGCGCGTGAAGGTGCTCCGTCGCTGTTCGTGCGTTCAGCCGCAACGCCGACCGTCCACGATGTTTGTCCGTCCTTGGCCGGAAGATCACGATCCGCTTCGAACTTCGGACCGTCGATGATCAGGCCGCGTTTGTCGCGTGGCGTGATCCAGATGCCGCTCCATCGCGCCTCGCCCCATGTGTCGGCATCACACGCAATCGATTGGATTGGCTCAACAGCGATACCGGATCCGCCGCGAACTTCGAGTTGAACGGGCCACGGCAGGAAAGTGGGGAGGCCGCGCACCGCGCCGCTGAGCGGACTTGCGTTGTCGGCCGATTGCACGACGCGATCAGTCTCGATGGACAAGCCTTGCGGTGATCGCGTCGTCTTGATCAGCGGCCGCCCGGTTTCCGCGAAGACGCCGAATCGAGCCAGAACATCGTTCATCGCATCCTTCTTTCCGAAAGAAGGCGCGATGGACGGATTCAATCCGATCATCATCGACTTCCCGGATTCGGCGATTCGATCGGCGGCCGCGGCGAGTTTTTCCGCTCGTTGCAAACCGCTCACTCCACCGGCTTCCTTGGCGGAGGAATCCGGCGAGAGTACGACATACACCTTCGGACGCGTTCCCGCCGGATCCAATTCGGTCGTGACGGGTTCTTGGTCTTCGATCACCGTCGCCCACTCGACCACATCGATGCCCGCGCCGATTTGTCGCTCGATCAGCCTTTCGAAGATCGGCACTTCATCGAGGAATCGACGCGATTCGCCGTGCATCAACACGATGATCGGGCGAAGCGGCGCGCGCAGAGCTGAAAGCCCTGTGGCGATCAAGTTCTCGACTCGTCGCGCCTGATCCGCCGCGGCGCCCCCTTCAACCGCATACTCCGCCGAAGGCAGAATGCGATCAATGTCAAGCGCGACAAGCCCGTTGCCGGTGATGACCGCGCATGATCCCGCTTTCAGTGCATCCATCAGGCGAAGCGACTGGGGTTGCCGCTCGCGGGAGAGTGCATCGATCAGTGAATCCCATTCGCCGATGACGCGAGACATCGAATCATCGAGCGCTCGGAGTCGATCAATGCCCTGTGCGCCGGTCTTGGGATTCGAAACCGCCTTGAGGCACTCCGCGCGAACGACTCGCAGTGTGTTCGCCGATTTGCGCAACGATTTGATCAGAATGACGATCGCGCGATCCGTGCGAACGAACGACAACGCGCCGATGCTATCCTGCATCGCGCCGGCGGCTTCGCTCGATGATTTTTCGAGTTCGCCCGCTGTCACGCGAAGATTTAGGCCGAACTGTCGCACGGCGGTGCGGATGCGATCGGAATCCGGATCGATCGTGGGGATCGTCTCCGATGCCTCGATGAGCGCAAGACCGAGCTGACTGTCCGCAACAGTCGCGGCGGCGCGGCATCGCTCAATCGCACTTTTCGTCATCGATTCCGCGCGAGCAAGTTCATCGGCGTCGTTGGCGAGCAGTTCCGCGATGAACGCTTCGTAATCGCGTGTCCCCGTCGCGCTGTCTACATCGATCTCGACACAACGGAAGTTCGACTGCGCTCCGCGCAGATCGGCGAGTACATCCCGCGCACGAACCGCCGCTTCGGCATTGACCTCGGATCCTCGATACACCAACACCAATGTGTGCGGCCGATCCAACCGCTCCAGTTCGCGCAGGGTCTTGGGCGAGAGTGAACGCTCACCCGTTGATGTCAGGTCGATTCGGATGTTCGCGCGTTCCGCGGCGATGTTCAGCGCGATGGCGGAGACCGCCGCACCGATCAGCGTCACGGCGGCGAACATCCCATGCCGCGTGCGACGAGCGAGGCCTGGTGCGTCCGTGTTGTTCGAAGGCGTACTCATGGATTATCGCATTCGCCTCGATTCGACGGAGATCGTCGCGCCCGTCAGACAAACCGCGGCTGATCCCAGGAAGAACGCGATGTGTCGAAGATCCGCCACGCCTTTGGCAAAGTCCTGCAAACGCGGACCGATGCACATCGCATACAGCGGCGCACGAAGTTGCTCCGGCACCCACTGCGAACTCGCCAACGAACCCGAGATCAACATCGCGAGCAAAGTGAAAAAGCACATCATGAACGCGAGCGTGGCGTTCGAGGTCAGTGCGGAAGTCAGCGTACCCAACGCGACCATGAAGATCCCGAGCAGCACCAGACTCAGATAACCCGCCATGATCGCGCCCGCATCCGGGGCCGGAGATGCGAAGCGGTACAACAACGCGACATACACGATCGTCGGAATCATCGCGCACAGCAGGAATCCGAGCGCTCCGATGAACTTGCCCAGCACCAACTGCGCGCCTGAGACAGGCGCGGTCAAAAGAGTCTCGATCGTGCCTGAACGGATTTCCTCAGCGATCAATCGCATCGTGACAGCGGGCGCGATCGGAAGCAGCAGCCATCCGCAGAGATCGAAGTATGTGCGAAGAGACGCCGCGCGCCCCGGTGAGAGCGCGGTCATCCAAACGATCACTCCGGAGATGAACACGAACAGGGCAATCAACGCCCAGCCCGCGCCGGACTTGAAGTAGGATCCCAACTCGCGACCGGCGATGGTTCGAATGGTGTTCATGTGCCATCGACTCCCGAGGCTTCCGTCGCGCGCATGAACACGCCCTCGAGCGTGGTGCGCTCTCGCGCGAATTCAAGAACCGGAACGCGAAGTCGCGTCAAGGCCGCGCCGATCGCTTCGCGAACATCGCAGTCTCCTGATGCTTCGATGCGCCAGCGGGCACCCGTGTCATCGATTCGCATGACTCGTGAAGCGGGTGCGGCCGTTCGAAGCGCATCGTCGATCGACTGCGGCGAGACATCGGCGTTGAGTTTGAGTTCGAGTCGATAGACCGGCGGGGCGCTCGCTTGCGTGAGTTGGGCGATCTTCCCGTCCGCGCGAACCCGACCGCCGGCGATGATGATGACGCGCGGACAAAGTCGTTCGATTTCCGGCAGAATATGGGAGCAAAGTAACAATGTTCGTTCTTGCGCAAGCTCGCCGATCAATCCGCGTGTCTCGTGAATCTGCGTCGGATCCAATCCGTTGGTGGGTTCATCGAGCACCAGCACTTTCGGATCATGCAGAATCGACGCGGCCAACCCGACACGCTGCCGATACCCCTTGCTCAGCGCGCCGATGCGGCGATCGGCCATGTCCGATGCGCGGCATCGATCCAGACATCGTTCGATTTCCCGGATTCTGTCGCGCCGCATCATGCCTTGCAGTCTGCCCCGATAATCCAAGTATTCGCGGGCCTTCATTTCGGGGTACATCGGGGCGGATTCGGGGAGATATCCGATCATCCGCTTCGCCGCGGCGGGCGAATCCGACATGTCATGACCGCAGACGGACACGCATCCCTCGTCCGGCGAGAGAAATCCGGTGATCATCCGGATGGTTGTGGTCTTGCCTGCGCCGTTTGGACCGAGAAGTCCGACGATTTCACGCGCACCGAGTTCGAATGTGACCCCGCGCACGGCGTGCACGCTTCCGAACGACTTATGCACATGGTCGACGATGAGCATGGCGGATATCGGGCTCCGGAAGGAATCGGGGCGGATAACCAGGAATTCGGATCCCCGAAAACGGCTTTCAGGAGCCGCATCGTATCAGTGTCGTATGCTTTCCGTAGACGGGAGTGCCGAATGTCGTCCGTGAGGACGCGGCTTCCGGGGAGTCGAGAGCTGACGGACAGGCTCGTATCGCTTGACGATTCTGGCAAGTTCGACGAACATGACAGGCGTAACGTCCACCAACACGAGGAGTGATTTGAGCGTTCCCGACTCCAAACCGGGTCAGACCGGCGCACAAAGTGCGTCAGTTGATTCATCGACTCCGGTCGTCGGCGCTAATCCTTCGGTCGGTGTCCTCGCTGTCAGTCTCCTCAACGCGATCGGCGAAGGCGTGGCGCTGTGCACGCGTCAGGGTGATGTGTTGTGGTCCAACGACCTCTTCCAACGCCTGAGCAGCGCGATGCAGGAACGCATCGCCGTCGCATGTCGCCAGTTTGATCAGAAACACCCGGTCGTCCCCGAAGGTGTCGAAGATCACGCCGCGATCATCGATCCGCGAATGGATCATGTCATGACCGATGATCAGCGTTACTACGAGGTGGGGGTGCTCGGCGCGCCCGCGATCCGTAGCGCCGATCCGGGACGCCCCGGAATCACGCATGGGTTGGTCGCGGTCATTCGCGACGTCACGCCGGCGCGCCGACTGCAGTTCCGCGTGAACGCGATCGATCAAGCCGGAAGCGAGTTGTTGAGGTTCGACGCCGATGTCGTCCGACGCTACAACGCCCATGAACGCCTGAAACTCTTGGAAGAAAAGATCGCGCGGTTCTCCCGCGATCTGCTTCGCTTTGATCACCTGGCGATCCGGCTGTTGGATGAGCGCTCGGGCAAACTCGAACTCGTGATCGGATACAACCTGCCGCCGGACTTCGACTCCTTTGAGTTGAGACCTCAGCTCCAAGGTTCCGGAATCAGCGGATACGTCGCCGCCTCGGGTCGTTCCTATGTGTGCGAAGATACCGGCAAGGATGATCTGTATCTCCCGGGTATTCTCAATGCGAAGAGCTCCCTCACCGTTCCGCTGCGCGTCCAAGACAAGGTGATCGGCATCATGAATGTCGAGAGCCTTCAGCAGGCCGCCTTCGACGATGAGGACCGTCAGCTCGGCGAGATGTTCGCGCGCTACATCGCGCTCGCGATTCACATGCTTGATCTCCTCGTCGTCGAGCGCAGTACGACGAATCAGACCATCAGCGGACGCGTCGAGATCGAACTCAACGAACCGTTGCTCGACATCGCGCACGAAGTCGATCTGCTGCAGGCCCACGGACCGCATGATCCGGAGACCGCGGCGCATCTCTCCCGTATCGAGCGCGACATCGAGGCGATCCGCTCAAGACTGCGCGAATGCGCCGCGGGTCCGACGTCGTTGCTCGGCGTCGAGCAGGCGCTCAATGTAAAATCCGCGGATCCTTTGTTGCAAGGCAGGCGCGTGCTCATCGCCGACGACGAGCCGAAGATCCGAACGATCGTCGGAAGCGTGCTGAAGAATCGCGGTTGTGTCGTCACCGTCTGCGAAAATGGAGCGATCGCGATCGATCGCATGAACCAGGCGGGAGCCGGCGCGTTCGATCTCGTGCTCTCGGATATCCGAATGCCCGACAAGAACGGCTACGAGGTCTTCGCGGCTTCCAAGAAACTCAATCCCGATGCGCCGGTGATCCTGATCACGGGTTTCGGATACGACCCGCACCACTCGATCGTCCGAGCATCGCAGGAAGGTTTGCAGGCCGTGTTGTTCAAGCCGTTCCAGGTCGAACGACTCATCGAAGAGGTTCGCAAGGCCTTCGCTTCGCGCGTCGCGAAGTAATAAATCATAACATTTTGACGCCGACCGTCACGCGGCTCAATTGCTCGAAGTCTTTGATCACCCGGATGTCTCGCATCGTCGGGTTCGCCGCCAGGAGCCGCGCGGAATCTTCCGCGCGCACCGCAGCGGTCTCGATCAACAGCACGCCCGTCGGCTTGAGAAGCGCGGGTGCGCCCGAGATCAACGGCTTGACGAAGTCCATGCCGTCGACTCCGCCGCGCAACGCCAGATGGGGTTCGTGATTCTTCACATTGGGTTCGACCGCGCCCCATTCATCGTCCGGGATGTATGGCGGATTGCTGACGATGACGTCGAAGCAACCCGCACCATACATCGAAGGATTCGAGTCGAGCGCTTTGAGCAGGTCGCCTCGAAGAAACTCGATGCGATCCGCGACCCCGTGTTTCGCGGCGTTTTCTCTCGCGACATTCAACGCATCCTCGCTGATGTCGGTGGCCACGGCACGGGCGAGTTTCAGATTTTTCAGAAGCGAGATCGCGAGGCAGCCCGAGCCCGTGCAGATATCCGCGATCAACATGCCGTGGCCGTCGCGATTGACTGTGCCGTGCCGCGCCCTCTGTTGCTGGAGCACGAACTCGACGATCGATTCGGTCGAGGGGCGCGGAATCAGCACGCGTCGATCCACCTTGAACGCAAGCCCGAAGAACCAGCCTTCGCCCACCAGATACTGCACGGGTTCGTGCTTCAATGCGCGCGCCGCCAAGTCGCTCAACACATCTCGCTCCTCCGCGCTTGCCGGACGATCCGGATCCATGTACAGCTTGATCCGAGGACAACCCGCGATGTGCGCCATCAGCATTTCCGCGAGCAACTTCGGCGAATCAAGGTTCTTCGCTCGAAACGCCTGCTCCATCCACGACAGAAGTTGTCTCGTAGTCCATGTCCGGGTTGAGGAATCGCCGCTCACGCATGACAGTATGCCCGTTCGGTTTTTGTTGTCGCGACTTTCCGCGCTCGACTTTTACCCGCTGTTCACGCCTATCATCACGACCCGAAAATCACCGGACGAAAGGCCGCGGCGCGAAGAAATCGGGGATTGAAAGCGCCGCTTGCCGTCCGGAAGGAGAGTTCATGTCTCAGAATCCTCTTGACACCATGATCGGTGTCTCGGACCGTCGTGACGCACAAACCGCCGCACTGCATGTCGCCGACGCCAAGCGCGCCGAGGAACGCGGTGATCG
>JBKDPX010000363.1:0-7450 GCA_046342165.1 Phycisphaerales bacterium
CGATGGTGAAAGAGGCCGTGACGAGACTCGGTGGCGAAATCTCGGTGGAGAGCGTCTGGCAGGAAGGCACGACGATGCGCGTGGAACTTCCATACCGTTGAGGCATGACCATCGCGATCGATACGTCGTTTGTTCCGGCCGACCTTGATGCCACCGATTTCGCAAACGTCGAACCGTACGTCAAGAAGTTGCTCGCGCGAGAGCCATCGACCGGGGCCGAACTCGAGCGATGGCTCATCGATCGGGGCGAACTCGAAGCGTCATGTTCGGAGGCCAAGGCGAATCTCTACATCGCGATGACGTGCGACACTGAAGATTCACAAGCACAGGCGGCTTACGCCAAGTATGTCGGAGAAGTGCAACCGAAACTCACTCCCGCGTTTTTCGAACTTGATCGCAAGTACGTGGAGTTGTCCAAGCGCGTCAAGGATCTGCCCCGGCGCTACGACGTGGCAGATCGGACGATTCGCACCGATGTCGAGTTGTATCGAGAGGAAAATGTCGCGCTCGAAACCGATCTTGCGCGACTCAGTCAACGCTATGACACCGTCGTCGGAGCGATGACCGTGGAGTTCGAGGGCAAAGAGCAGCCGCTGCCGATGATGGCCCGCTATCAGGAGTTCACCGATCGCGCGGTGCGTGAAGCGGCATGGCGCGCGACCAACGAGCGCCGGTTCCGCGACGTCGCGGACATCGAATCGATTTATGACGAAATGATTTCACTGCGTCACAAGATCGCGACGAATGCCGGATGTAAGAACTACGTTGATTATGCCTTCCGCGCGATGCATCGCTTTGACTACACCCCGGCGGACTGCGAGCGCTTCCACAAGGGCGTTGAGCAAGCCGTGGTGCCGCTCGTGCGGGAGGTTGAGAAGAAGCGGGCGAAGTCACTCGGCGTCGATCGATTGCGCCCGTGGGATCTCGCGGTGGATGTGAAAGGCCGCGCACCGCTCAAGCCGTTCACGGGCGGTGAAGATCTGATGCGCAAGTCCGTCGCCGCCTGCAAGAGACTCGACCCCAGACTTGGCGCGATGCTCGACGTGCTTGGCGACGGCAAGAACGATCAGGGACCCAAGGGGGGTGCTTGTCTGGACCTCGACAGCCGCAAGGGCAAGGCACCGGGCGGCTATCAGTACATGCGCGACCGCACGCAACGCCCCTTCATCTTCATGAACAGCGCGGGCATGCAAAAAGACGTCGAGACGATGGTGCACGAAGCCGGGCACGCGTTCCATTCGATGCTGTGTCGCGAAGAACCGTTGCTCTCGTACCGACACAGTCCCATCGAGTTCGCTGAAGTCGCGAGCATGTCGATGGAACTTCTCACGATGCCCCATTGGGGCCGAAGCGGACCGCGAGGCGCGGACGGGGCGCCGGTTTTCTTCGAGAATCAAGAGGACTTCGAGCGCGCGTGCCGCGACAACATCCAAAGCAGCGTCACGCTGCTGCCATGGATCGCGACGATCGATGCGTTCCAACACTTCGTCTACGCGAACCCCTCTCACTCCCACGACGATCGCAAGGCCGCGTGGCTCGGTCTGGACGCACGATTCGGCGGGATCGCCGATTGGAGCGGGATCGAGAAGTTCAAGCCGTATTTGTGGCAGCGTCAACTCCACCTCTTCGGACATCCGCTGTATTACATCGAGTACGGAATAGCGCAACTCGGCGCGCTCGAACTATGGCTGATCTCGCTTGAACGAGGAGAGCGCGAGGCAGTTGACTTGTACATCAAGGCGCTGAGTCTCGGAGGAAGCAAACCGCTGCCCGAACTTTTCGCCGCCGCGGGCTTGAACTTCGATTTCGGCCCCGACGCCCTGAAGCGACTCTCCGATCGGGTCGCGAAGGAACTGGACAAACTGCCCGAATAACCTTGGATTCCGTCCTTCGAGTGGTCGCAACGCGTGGATTTGCACGCCGAAGAAGTTGCCGGGTCTCGTTTCATCGGTCAGTATGTGCACGTGACGAAGCAGGTTCCAGACGACGTCCGAAAACTGGTCGAGCAGGCGCTGAGACTTCCTCCCGCCGAGCGGGAACGATTCGTCATGGAGCGAAGCGGGGCCGATGATGTCGCGCGTCGACACGCGCTTGATCTTCTTGCGTCGCTCGATTCACACACGATCGCAAGCCCCCCCGTCACGATGGCGACGACGGTCGGCCATCAGCCGCCTGAACGCCACGCGGTTGCACAGCCCGGAAAACTTGGGCGCTACACGATCGTGCGGGCAATTGGCGAAGGCGGAATGGGAACGGTGTACCTCGCCGAGCAGGATCAGCCCAAGCGAACCGTTGCACTCAAAGTCATTCGCGCGGGAATCGTGACGCCGCGCCTGCTCAAGCGCTTTGAAGTTGAATCTCAGTTGCTCGCGAGATTGCAACATCCCGGGATCGCTCAGGTCTACGACGCGGGCACGGCGGACGCGGGTGCCGGACCGCAGCCGTTTTTCGCAATGGAATTGATCGATGGACCCACGCTTGGCGAGTGGGCGCGTATGAAACGACTCACGGTGCGCGAGAGTCTGGAGTTATTCACGAAGATCTGCGATGGCATCCAACATGCGCACACCAAGGGTGTGATTCATCGCGACCTCAAGCCGTCGAACATCCTGGTGACGCCATCCGGACAGCCGAAGATTCTTGATTTCGGCGTCGCGCGCGCAACCGATTCCGACTCGAATCTCACGATCGAGTCGGGAGTCGGCCAGGTCGTCGGCACGATTCCCTACATGAGTCCTGAGCAGATCTCCGGAGGTGCGGTCGATATCGACACGCGCAGCGATGTCTACTCCCTCGGAGTCGTGTTGTACGAACTGCTGACCGGCAGCATCCCCATCGAAGTCCGAGATCGCACGATCCCCGACGCCGCGAGATTAATCGCCGAACAAGAGCCCCGACCGCTGAGTCTGTTCGGTCCGGGTTTCAAAGGCGACATCGAGGTGATCGTCGGAAAGGCCCTCGAAAAAGACCGTGCGCGACGCTACCAAAGCGCATCGGACCTCGCGGCGGACATCACTCGGCATCTGCGCGATGAGCCGATCCTCGCGCGACCTCCGAGTCGTACGTATCTGATTCGCAAGTTCACGAAACGAAACCGTCAATTGGTCATCGGGGCCTCATGCGCCGTGGTGTTGCTGGTGTTGGGAATCGCCGGAACGTCATGGCAGGCTATTCGAGCGACCGAACAACGCGAGGCGGCGGAGCGTGCCAAAGAGCGCGCGAAACTCGAGACCGCGAATGCAAAGGCATCGGCACTGTTCTTGAAGGACATGATCACTTCCGCCGATCCGGAGAATTCAAAAGGCATCGATCCGAAGATCTCGGATCTGCTCGAACGATCTCTTTTGAAGCTCGACCAACTGAACAACAGTCCGGAAGTTGAGATCGTGGTGCGTGATGCGATCGGTTCGACCTATCGCAATCTGGGCCAGTTTGATCTCGCAAAGGAGCATCTCGACCGCGCCGCGCAGATCTCAGCGGCTCACTTCGGACCCACCTCACGCGACGCGTTGCAAGCCAGACGCAATGTGGGCGTTCTTCATGCCGCGGTGGGCGAGCATGCCGAGGCCGAGGCGCTTTACGAAAAGTTGATCGCCGACTCCGTGAAGGCGCTCGGAGAATCGGATCCCGATACCGCCATGGCCCGCGCGGATCTCGGCCGCGTCTATCAGGAGACCGGGCGAATCAAAGAGGCCGAGGAGTTGATCACCGGTGCGATCAAGATCGTCGAAGCCGCGCGTGGCTCTCGTGACCGCGAAGTGCAGACGCTGTACAACAACATCGGCGTGATCTACAAGGATTCGGGGCGTCTTGATGAAGCGGTCAGCACGCTGACGCGCGTACTGGAAATGCGGCGCGAACTCGTCGGCGAAGATCATCCCGACACGCTGAGCACCGCGAACAACCTTGCGGTGACCCTCCAGGTGGCCGGCAAGTCCGACGAAGCGATCGCGTTGCTTCAAGACACGCTGGAGCGCCGACGCCGCGTGTTGTCGAATGACCATGTCTCAACCGCCGTCGCGGCGATCAACCTCGCACAGGCCCTGATTCAACGCAAGGACTACGCAACCGCTGAACCGCTGTTGACCAATGCGCTCACCGTCTTCACCTCGAAACTGGGCGAGTCGCACACGCGATCCATCATCACCATGAACTCCCTCGCGTACATGTACGAGGATCTCGGCAGGCTGGATGAGGCCGAATCGATGTACAAACGCGCACTGGAGATGCGAAAGGCCTCCTCGGGAGGCCTCGACCCCGAATCGTGGGGCGCCATGAACAACTACGCGATGTTCCTGCAAGAGCGCGGCAACCTGCAAGCCGCCATCGCTCAGTTTCATGAACTGCTCGAGTTGTGTAACAAAGTCCTTCCGCCCGATCATCACCTCACGGCGATCTTCCGGAGCAACTACGGCAACTGCCTGCGCCTGTCGGGTGATTCGATGAATGCTCGAAAGGAACTTTTGAACGCGATTGCGGTGCTTGAATCCAAACTGGGTGCTGATCATCAACGCACCAAGACCGCCAAGGAGCGACTCTCGCTGATCGATGCGCCGGCGTCACCGAAATGACGCCGCGGAAAAGCGGCGAAAGTGCGACCCCCCCATTCAGCGACCGCACCTTGCCGTGTGTTCCAGGTTGTACTCGATCCGGACTCAGCGCGGCGGCATCGGCGTCGCGCGGCCGAATGGCGAACTCGCGCGGCTCGACGGGACCGCCGACGCTTGCGTCGACACGCCGAAGGGCGATGTCGCGGGTGTCGGATTCAAACGCTGTGCGCGAAGTTGATCGATGTTGCGATCAAGCTTGCCCAAGATGTTCTTGACCTGATTGAACGACTTGTCCGAAGTACTCATGATGACCACCTCCGTGTGACTTTGGTGGTATCGGCCTCTTGAAAATACGAATCAGGTTTATGCGCAGGATTTGCCGCAAGACTCGCGGCAGGGTTCGACGTATCAAGCCTGAAACGAATAGGCCGTTTATACCGTCGTTCTATACGCGGAAGATCGAGCCGAGTTTCTTCCCAAGCAAACTCGACGCGGCCACGAGCGTGATCGTGAGCAGCGCCATGCCCCAAACGCCCATCGCGCTGGCGATGTACGGTCCGTCCCCATAACGATCCGCGAAGGACCAAATGGCCTTGGTGATCGGGAAATCCTCGCTCTGCTGGGCCAGGATCAGCGAATCGGAAACCTCAAGCATCGAGAATGCGAATACCAAGAGTCCGCCGGCGATCAGGTTCGCCATGATCAGCGGCAGAATCACGCGGCGCACCGCGTAGACGCGCGTGGCGCCCAAGTTGATCGCCGCCTCTTCCAACTCGCCGCTGGTCTGCTCCAAGCCCGCCACCGTCGAACGCACGATGTACGGCAAGCGCCTGATCGAGTACGCGATGATCAAGAACGGAATCGGATTCGGATCCGACGAGATGATGCTCGCGAATCCGGACAGCGGTCCGTCCTTCCCGAACGGGAAGCGCAGACTCATTGCGACGTAACCGAAGGCCATCACCAAGCCCGGTACCGCGAGCGGCAACATGCAGAGCGCATCAAGCAAACCGCGACCGATGACTCTCGTGCGCACGATGATGTACGCGACCAGAATGCCGATCACGATGTCCACCGCCATCGCGAATCCCGCCAACTTCAGGCTGTTCATGATCGACCGGAACGAATCCGGCGCGCCGAGGGCCTGTTGGAAGTGCGACGAGGTGAAGACCGTCGGCAACGCGGTGTCATACCACTGGCCCGGATAGGTCACGCTCGTCAAAATCACGCCAAAGTGCGGCATCACCGCCAAAAGCGAAATGATCGTGAAAAATCCGGTCGCGAGCCATCCTTTGAGGCCGGTCAACTCCGCCTCACCGCCCGCGCGCGCGGCCTTGCTGTACATCGCGTGACCGCGCTTGCCGAAGAGCACCTTGCCCGCGAGGTACATCCCCACCGCCATCGTCAAGAGCACCACCGTCAGCGCATACGGCTCGGCGTTGTTTTCAATGTCCTTCAGTCCGTTGAAAATCCGCACCGGCGCCACGGCGTAGTAGTCGAACATCAGCGGAGTGCCGAGTTCGGTGAAACTCCAGATGAAGACGATCGTCGCGCCCGCGAACAGTCCGGGTCGAATCAATGGAAGCGTGATGCGAAAGAACGTGCGCGTGCGCGAGGATCCCAAGTTCTCCGCCGCCTCGCCAAGCGCGGGATCAAGATTCGCCAGCGCCGCCGTCGCGTTCAAATAAATAATCGGATACAGCGAGAGCGCCTGCACGGCCATGACGCCGAAGACCTTCGCCGATCCGAGGATGTCGAAATCAGTTCCCAACAGCGCGTTGATCGCGCCCTCTTTGCCCAACATCGCTCGAACGCCGATCGCGCCGACAAACGGCGGAAGAATCAGCGGAACCAAAATCGCCGCGTTGAAAAGTCCCTTGAACGGAAATTTGTAACCCGCGCTGAGCACGGCCAACGGAAGCGCGATCAAGACCGCAAGCGTCGTCGTGCCCGTGGCAAGCTTGACCGAGTTGATCAACCCCTCAGTCACCACCGGATTCGAGAACAACGATCGAATGTGCTCGAGCGTGAACCCCGTGCCCGTCGATGGATCCGCGGCGAAGCCGCCGCGCACCGTGAGAAGAATCGGATACACCAAAAACGCGAGCAGGATGAGCAGCATCGAGCCCGCGAGTGCGTATTGCGTGAAGTTGGTTCTGATCCTGTCCGGAGCCATCAGGCGAGAGTGTATGGTGGACCGCTCCGATGCGAAGCGAAACCTCTTGTGTTCCTTCGCAGACGTGCTATCATTTCATCAGCGTCGTCACCCCCGACGCTCCCACACAAATTGCAAGGCCAGGGGGGATTGGCCATTGACCAGCGACGCTTCGAAGCGACCGCGGGTTGTCGACCCGTCGCCACAAGCGTGTGAAAGGATCTCGGATCATGGCAAACGGCAAGTGGACCAAGAAAGAACTGCTCTCGCGCCCCGTCGAGCACATCGATATCACCAAGTTCGATGCGCGCCCCGTCATCAAGAGCTACCGCGAGATGGCCTACTCCTCGCGCACCCTCGCCAACGCGGCGGACATCTACTCGATGATGCTCAAGGACAAGGAATGCGGCGTGATCCTCACGCTCGCGGGCTCACTCATCAGCGCCGGCCTCAAGAAGGCCATCGTCACGATGATCGAGAACAACATGATCGACGCCATCGTCTCCACGGGCGCCAACATCGTCGACCAGGACTTCTTCGAAGGCCTCGGCTTCAAGCACTACATCGCTCCGGGCAGCCCCGAAGCGCCCCCCGTCGACGACCTCACCCTGCGCGACATGATGATCGACCGCATCTATGACACCTACATCAACGAGGACGATCTCCGCGCGTGCGATCACGCGACCTACGAGATCTTCAACGCCTTCGCGCCCGGCGCGTACTCCAGCCGCGAGTTCATCGAGGC